>NZ_OZ376393.1:3000000-3174230 GCF_977927515.1 Cyanobium sp. ULC065
GCCCACCAAGGTCGCCAACGAGTCGATCACCAAGATGGCCAAGGGGATCGGCCAGCAGGCGAAGATGTATCGTGTGGAAGTCACCGGGTTCAACAACTACCGGCTGCACAAGCGCAGCAACACGGTGCGCTTTGTTCCCTTCAACAAAATGCTGGAGTACCAGCAGATGATTCACCGTCAAGGTGGCCGCGTGGCCAGCGTCACACCGGTGAACTGACCCAACGTCCCCAGAATCCATGGGCATCAGGCCCGGCGGTGACCCCGCCGGGCTTTTTTTTGGCTTTGTGACCGTGCAGCGCCATCACCGCCCCTGCCCTGCACTTGGTTGTCAAGAGAGAAGCGGCAGGAGAACGGGGCTGTCGTCAGAAGCAGCAAGCACCAGCCAAGGCTGGCGGGTCAGCCTGTCGGCCAGAGCAGGGCGATTTG
The DNA here is from genome assembly GCF_977927515.1 of Cyanobium sp. ULC065. The sequence continues at coordinate 3,000,427 of NZ_OZ376393.1, forward strand.
AGCGGCGCGCCTCAGCCGAGCAGCCGCCGACCTGATCGTGGGCCGCAGGGCACCAATTCAGTGACACCGGCCCAGCGGGGTTTGGCCAGTGGCGTTGGGCGGCCAGGCAGCTCACTCAGAGACGGAGCGTCTTCACCAGCGGCGGAGCGACTTGGCCCACTGAGCAGCGATTCGTCCGGCAGCGGGGCGACATGGCCAGCCGTCTATGGATCTGGGTGCTGGCGTGGTGACCGCGCCGCCCGGGCACCAGCGGACATCGACGCGGACCTTGCCGGACCGGGGCAACCGCCCTGTGGAGGCAAGACACACAGGCTTGACCACTCAAGGCCTTGGGGCCGACTTCAAGAGAAGGCCGGCCGACCAGGAGCAATGGCTGACCGCTGGGGGAACGGCCACTGGCGGACCCGGGCCAGCGAGGCGGAATCCGGAACGATGCCTGCAGCCTCAGGGCTTGCCAACGGGGAGGGGCGTCGCCATCGTTGTAGCGTGGAGGCACAGACAAGGGGGTCTAACCCCAGTGCGCAAGGGGCTAGGTGACCCTTTGTGAACTTCCCACGGAACGGGTGCGTTCGTCCGCAGAATAGCGCAGTCGATCGGAAGAATCCGATCGCTGTCAACCCCATCCCGACCCCGATCGTCGAGAACAGGAGCTCATTTACATGTTCGACGCCTTCACCAAGGTCGTTGCTCAGGCTGATGCCCGCGGCGAATTCCTCAGCAGCGCCCAGATCGACGCCCTGGCGTCGGTTGTCGCTGACAGCAACAAGCGCATGGATGCTGTCAACCGCATCACCTCCAACGCCTCCAGCCTCGTCACCAACGCTGCTCGCGATCTCTTCGATCAACAGCCTGCTCTGATCGCCCCCGGTGGCAACGCCTACACCCATCGCCGCATGGCTGCCTGCCTGCGCGATATGGAGATCATCCTCCGCTACGTCACCTACGCCGTCTTCACCGGCGACGCTTCCGTCCTGGAAGATCGTTGCCTCAACGGCCTTCGCGAAACCTATCTCGCCCTCGGCGTCCCCGGCGCTTCGGTGGCTGAAGGAGTCCGCAAGATGAAGGACGCCGCCATCGCTCTCGTCAACGATCGCAACGGCATCACCCCCGGTGATTGCTCCGCTCTCGTTTCCGAAATCGGCACCTACTTCGATCGCGCCGCCTCTGCTGTCGGCTGATCGGCTGCACCTGGATCGGCTGGTCTCATCCCGCTGATCCAACCCTTTCTTCGGTTCCCACCTTCTTCTCCTTCACCCAATGTCGAAGACTCCCCTCACCGAGGCCGTTGCTGCCGCCGACTCCCAGGGTCGTTTCCTGAGCAACACCGAGCTCAACGCCGCCTTCGGTCGCTTCGAGCGCGCCAAGAACGCCCTTGAAGCTGCTCGCCAGCTCACCGCCAACGCTGACGCTCTCGTCAACGGCGCTGCTCAGGCCGTCTACAACAAGTACCCCTACACCACCCAGCAGCAGGGTTCCAACTTCGCCTCCACCCCCCGGGGCAAAGAGAAGTGTGCCCGTGACATCGGTTACTACCTCCGTCACATCACCTATTCCCTCGTTGCTGGTGGCACCGGCCCCCTCGATGAGTACCTCATCGCTGGTCTCGATGAAATCAACCGTGCCTTCGAGCTCTCCCCCTCCTGGTACGTTGAAGCCCTGAACTACATCAAGGCCAACCACGGCGTCTCCGGCGACCCCGGTGTCATCGCCAACAACTACATCGACTACGCCATCAACGCCCTCGTCTGAATCCCTCGCGGATTCAACGATGCAACCGAGGATTCTCTCCTCGCTTGCCATCGGCGCAACGGAGGCCTCACGGCCTCCTTTTTCATGCGCCTGCCTGAATCTGCCTGGCTGACGCCGGCAGGCTCAGGCAGGGCCACCGGACACCGGTCCGGTTGTTCTTCCGGCAAAGGCAGGCCACCCGCCTGCCTTTGCGAACCCGACACACAGCGGCCATGGATGTCGCCGGATCCACCATCGACACACCCCTCTCAGACCCTGCCGCCACAGGCGGTGGCGCACCGATTTCGGAAGCGGAGGCCCTGCGGCGGCTCCGCCAGAGCGAAGACCAGTCGTTGCAGTATTACGCCGCCTGGTGGCTGGGTCGCATGCGCAGCCGCCACCCCGACGCCGTGCCCCTGTTGTGCGTGGCCCTGAGGCAGCGCCAGCCCCGCCAGCTGGACGCCGGGGTGGAGCACAATGCCGTCGCCCGCAACGCCGCCCGCGCCCTGGGCAAGCTCGGCTCTGCCGACGCCGTCACCGACCTGATCGAAGCGCTCGACGATGAGGACGACGGGCTGCGCGAAGCCGCAGCCCGGGCCCTCGGTGAGCTGGGAGCCACCGCCGCGGTGGAGACTCTCTGCCGACGGCTCGCCAGCGGTCCCGCCGTGGCCGGGGCCGTGCAGCCGGCCAGCAGTCGGCTGCAGGAACCCTGCGAAGCGCTGCTGGAAGCCCTTGGGTCGCTTGGGCAGGCCACGCCCACCGTGCTGGCGGTGATCGAGCCGTTCGTGGCGCATGAGCGGCCGTTGATCCGCAGCGCCGCCTGCCGCGCCCTGCTGCAGCTCACTGGCGACCATCGCTGGGGCGAGCAGCTGGTGGAACTGCTTGATCATCCCCAACTCCAGGTGCGGCGCGCCGCCTTGATGGATCTGGGAGCTGCCGGCTGGCGGCCTGCGCTGGAGCCGATTCGCCGCACCCTGGCCGAAAACAGCCTCAAGCTGATCGCTTTGCGCGGGCTGGCGGAAAACCTGCAGCCGCCCGCCGTGTCCGATCCCGCCACCACCGCTGTGCTGGCAGTGATGGACGACCTGCTCTGACCATGTCATCTGCTGATCCGAGCGTTCTGATTCGCAACCTCAAGGAGGCCGACAGCCCCGTCGGGCTGCTGCAGGCCACCCGCGCCCTGGCGACGGCCTGCCATCCAGAGGCTGCTGTCCATCTGGTGGAAGTGCTGGGCTTCAACAATCCCGGGGCAGCGGTGGCGGCGGTGGAGGGATTGGTCGCCCTCGGCACCGCTGCCGTGGAGCCCCTGCTGACCAACATCGACGGCTACAACTACGGCGCCAGGGCCTGGGCCGTGCGCGCCCTCTCCGGCATCGGTGATCCCCGCGGCCTGGCGGTGCTGGAGGAGGCCCTTGCTGAAGACATCGGGCCGAGCGTGCGGCGCGCGGCGGCCCGCGGGCTCGGCCAGCTGCGGTTGGAGAGCCTGCCGCAGGAGGAGCGCAGCGCCATCTGGCAGCGCTGTCTCACGGGGCTGCTGGCTGGAGCGGCCGATCCGGAATGGGTGGTGCGCTATGCCGTCGTGGTGAGCCTGGAGCAACTGCTGCCCCATCCTCTTGCGGCTGAACAGCGCGTGCGCGGGCTGGCGCAGCTGGAGGGACTGGCCGCGCCGGCTTCGGAAGACACCTTGGTGGTGCGTCTGCGCGCCAGGCTGGCGCTCGACAATCTGTCTGGCTGATGGCGATGGCTCCCACCCGTGTCCTGTTTGTCTGCCTCGGCAACATCTGCCGCTCCCCGGCGGCAGAAGGGGTGTTCCTCAGCCAACTGGAGCAGGCCGGGCTCTCGCACGCCTTTGCTGTGGATTCCGCCGGCACGGGCGGTTGGCATGTGGGCCATCCCGCCGATGCGCGCATGCGCGCCGCTGCCGAGCGGCGCGGCATCCTGCTCACCAGCCGGGCCCGCCAGCTCGAACGGGGCGATCTGGACCGGTTCGACCACATCCTCACGATGGATGAGGACAACCTGGCCGCCGTGCGTGCCCTGGCCGGCGACGGGAACCACAGAGCCACGGTCACCCCACTCACCACCTACTGCCGCCGCCACAGCGCCAGCCACGTGCCCGATCCCTATTACGGCGGGAGTCAGGGATTCGAGCAGGTGCTCGACCTTCTGGATGACGCCTGCGCCGGACTGTTGGCACACCTCGACGCCAGTGGCGGCGAGGGTGGCTCTGCCAGTGGAGGCGCCGCCGCCGGTGGACACGACCCAGGCGATGGAGCTGGAAACGGAGCCAGCGCGGCTTAGGCCGGATCCGGCCATGCCTCTTCCGGCACCCGCTCGCGAAACAGTTCGGTCAGCCGTTCGATCACCGCTTCGATCGCCATACCATCGGTGATCACCTCCACCGCATCCTCGGCCTGGAGCAGGGGCGCAACAGCCCGGGTCGAATCGAGCCGGTCGCGTTCGGCGATCTGCGCCTCCAGCTCCGCGCCTGCTGGTACAGCGAAGCCCCGCTCCGCCAGATCGAGCGCCCGGCGACGCGCCCGCTCCGCCACGGTGGCCGTGAGGAACACCTTCAGCTCGGCGTCCGGGAATACAGCTGTGCCGATGTCGCGGCCTTCGGCCACCAGGCCGCCGCGCTCCCCCATGCCCTGCTGCTGACGAGTGAGCGCCTCACGCACACAGGCATGGGCCGCCACCACGGACACCTGAGCGGTGACATCCGGACTGCGGATCGCCGTGGTGATATCGGTGCCGTTGATGGTGACGCACGGTTCGCCGCCGGGGCCGTTGTCGAGGCGAAGCTCCAGGGCCTCGAGCAGGGGAGCCACAGCCGCGGCATCGGCAGGATCGGCCCCCTGGCGCTGCACCCACCAGGTGACGGCGCGGTACATGGCGCCGGTGTCGAGATAGATCAGCCCCAGCCGCCGGGCGAAGGCGCGGGTCACTGTGCTCTTGCCGGCGCCAGCGGGGCCGTCGATGGCGACGATCGGGAGACGGGTCATCAGAACGGTGTGATCGATCAGGCGGCTGGGCCCGCAACGGACGGCCACGGCGAGCAGAGCCATGGCGCGGAGCTGGGTCACCGGCGCCAGGGTCTGGGGGACCACCAGCTCGGCGTACTCCACCGCAAGGGCGGCAGCCTCGAGACCTTGGCACACCGCCTGCTGCACCACGGCGGCGCTGCGTTCGCCTGCGGCCACCAGAGCCCGGCCGACTTCCAGCGCCCGGGGCAGGCCCGCAGCCTGCAGGCGTTGGGAAGGGGAGAGATAACGGTTGCGGGAGCTGCCGGCCACGCCATCGGCTTCACGCCAGGTGGGACAGCCGCGGACCTGCAGCGGCAGCCCGAGATCGGCCACCACCCGACGCAGCACCACCAGCTGTTGCCAGTCTTTTTCGCCGAGCCAGAGCTGCTCAGGGCGGATGAGACCCAGCAAACGGCAGACCACCGTGGCCACCCCTTCGAAGTGGCCCGGGCGGTGCCGGGCGCAGAGGCCGGCAAGCAAGGCCGGCGGCGGGCACACGCGGGTGAGGCCTGCGTCACCACCGGGGAAGAGCTCTTCGGCCGTGGGCACGAACAACGCCGTTGCTCCGGCCGCCTCAGCCAAAGCACGATCGGCCTCCAATGTGCGGGGGTACGACTGGAAGTCCTCGCCCGGGCCGAACTGGAGCGGGTTGACGAACAGGCTCACCAGCACGCGTGGCTGGTGGCGGCGGCCATCCGGCGCGGTCACCGGCTGGCCGGCCCGCCCGATCAGGCAGAGATGGCCGGGGTGAAGCGCCCCCATGGTGGGCACGAAGTGGAGGGGCACGTTCCGGGTGGAGGGGGTGCCGCACCAATGCTGCAGCTCCCGGCGAGTTCTCAGCAGGCGCACCGGCTCCACAAGCGAAAGGCCCCAACCGAGGGATTCTCGGATGGGGCCTATGCACCCCTCTGAAGGGGTGTTGAAGAGGAAGACCTACCGCAGGACTTCCAGGCGGACCGGGGCGAGGCCGCTGGCCACGAGGCCCAGGTGCTGGGCGGCTCCGTGGGCGAGGTCAATGACGCGGCCGCCGGTGAAGGGGCCACGGTCATTGATGCGCACCACGGCCGTGCGGCCGTTGTTGAGGTTGGTGACCCGCACCTTGGTGCCGAAGGGGAGGGTGCGATGGGCGGCCGTCATGGTGCCGGGGCGGAACACCTCGCCGTTGGCGGTGCGATTGCCGAAGAAGCCGGGGCCGTACCAGCTGGCTTTGCCGCTGCTCACGTTGACGACGCGCGGGGCGCGGGGAGCTGGGGCGACAGGGGCGGGAACAACCGGGCGCACTTCGGGTTCGGGAGCGACTTCGCTCTGCACTTCCCGGATGGCCACGTCAGTGCTGGTTTCGAGCTGGACCGTGGGCTGGCTCACCTGGGCCGAAGCCAGCAGGGGGGACTTGTGGGAAAGGGTCGAATCAGCCAGAGCCGGTACGGCGAGGCTGCTGCCGGAGAGCAGAAAGGCGATGGCGCCAAGGGAAAAGGAAGGTTGCATAACGCTCGGAACGCCCCTGGGTGAAAGAAATCGCCAATGAGAATTGGGAAATTTCTTTGGCTCTCCGCGCCAGGTAACGACCTGGAGCATCGAGCAGACGAGGGGAATTCCTGGGCAGAAGTAACGGCCCGGCAAAGTTAGGCTGTCTTTTCAGTGCAGTTCGGCCAGGAATACGCCGAAGAAAATGATCAGGAACAATCATCAAAGCCGACATCCCTGTCACTGTCTGCACTTCCTGACCACCACCACCCAGGCAATGATCAGCGAACCCGATCACCCCGATCAGCGCCGCTGATGGTTTCCTGTGCCAATCGACCCAGCGTCTACCGGAAATGGCGCCCGCCGGTCGCGAGCGGCACCGCATTCAGCGCAATCTGTCCCGCTGCATCGGAGGATCGGAGCGGAGATCGCCCGCCCTGAAGGACCTGAGCCATGGACTACCGCAGTGCAGGGGTGGATGTGGTCGCCGGTCGCGCCTTCGTTGAGCGCATCCGCAGCAGCGTGGATTCGACCCGCCGGCCTGAGGTAGTGGGGAACCTCGGCGGCTTTGGAGGGCTGTGCCGGCTGCCGGCCGGGCTGAAGAAGCCGCTTCTCGTCTCCGGCACCGATGGCGTGGGCACCAAGCTGGAACTGGCGCAGGCCCATGGCCGTCACCACGACGTGGGCATCGACCTGGTGGCCATGTGCGTGAACGACGTGGTCACCAGCGGCGCCGAGCCTCTGTTCTTTCTCGACTACATCGCCACCGGCAAGCTGAGTCCTGAGGCCATGGCGGCCGTGGTGGAAGGCATCGCCGACGGTTGCCGTCAGAGCGGCTGTGCCCTGCTGGGTGGGGAAACCGCCGAGATGCCCGGCTTCTACCCCAGCGGTCGCTACGACCTGGCGGGGTTCTGCGTGGCGGTCGTGGAAGAGGACGCACTCATCGATGGGCGGCAGGTCAGCGCTGGTGATCGCCTCATCGCCCTGGGCAGCAGTGGCGTCCACAGCAACGGTTTCAGCCTGGTGCGACGGGTATTGGAGGCGGCAGGGGCCAGCAGTGAAACGCGGCTGCCCGGCAGCGGCGCGCCGGTGATCGAGGCCCTGCTGACGCCCACCCAGCTGTATCCCGCCGCAGTGAAGGCCCTGCTGAGTGCCGGGGTACCGCTCCGGGCAATGGCCCACATCACCGGCGGCGGACTGCCTGAAAACCTGCCACGCGCCCTGCCGGCACACCTGCACGCAGTGATCGATCCCGCCAGCTGGGAGCGGCCTGCGCTGTTCTGCTGGTTGCAGGAACAGGGCAGCATCCCGGAAGAAGACCTCTGGAACACCTTCAACCTGGGGGTGGGATTCGTGCTGGTGGTACCGCCAGCGGCCCTGCCTGATGCGCTTGCCGTGTGCGCCGCCATCGGCCAGGCGGCCTGGCCATTGGGAGTAGTGGCAGAGGGCTCTGCAAGCAACCGTCCACTTGGGGGGTTGCCGTACTGACACCGCCTGCCAGAAATGACAAATTGGATTCGGCTTATCCGCGATCGGTCGTCGAGCAGGTGACACGATTCGCTTCACATGCTCCCCAGGCCTTCTGGAGCCAGCAGGAGCCACGTCTTCGTCGATAACTCTCTTTGTCCATGATTCCCAACCCCGGTCGCATCACCCGTCGCCGCAGCTCCGCTCCTCCTCTGGCTCCCGTGCCGCCTCGTCGCCACGGCGAAAGCTTCTCCCGACCCCCGATCCGCCCCACCTTTCTCACCCTGAGGGACTACGGCAAGGTGTATGTGGCGGATCTACCGCGCCTCTCGGATGGCCAGCTGGGCCACGTGCTCAAGGAAGCCCGCGACATCCTCGAGAGTCTCAACAACCGCCTGAAGGAACTTGAACTGCAGGCCTCGCTCAGCCCGCTGGAGCAGGAAACCGTGATCCGGGCCGGCACCAAACGGGATGTGACCGAGCGCTTCATTCAGGCCCTTACCGAAGAGCTCGAACAGCGCCGCAACAACCCCGCCCTGCGCGCCGCCGTGGGCGAATCCCTGGCCCGTACCTTCCTGGAGATGGCTCGCCATCGGCTGCCAGGTTCAACCTTCGATTCCCTCCTGCAGGAGGCGATGGCCGCCTGCGGCGGCGACGACGGCTCCGCTCTGGCTGAAGCGGACGACATCGCCGACGAGGACGAATCGGAGGAACGCTCCGCCCCGGTGCTGGTGCGCGTCACCCGGCCTGCCGCCATGCCGGTGGTGCTCACACCCGATGCCTCACCGGCGTAAGCCCCCAGGGGGCCTGTTCATCCATCGCCCGCCGTTCTGGAGCGCTTGGGTTCAGGCACTCTGAAAGGGATTGGCGGGCATGCGCCCCGGCAGGGCCAGTGCCAGCCGATCGAGCTCGCGGCGTTCAGCAGTTGTGAGCTGCCAGGCCAGCGCCGCTGCCGCGCCATCCACCTGCGCCGGCGTGCGCAGGCCGGGGATCGGCATGGCTCCGTGGGCGCGGCACCAGTTCAGCGCCACTTCTGCCACCTGGGCCCCACGGGCATGGGCCACCGCCCGCATCGCCTCGAGCAACGTGGTGATCCGTGGCCATAAGCGGCGGTACAGCACACCCCTCGGGCCGGCCGGCCAGCTCTCGCCAGCCCGGTGGCGATCGCTGAGCAGCCCCAGGGCGAGTGGGCTGTAGGCGATCAGCTCGACGCCGAGCTCGCGGCAACAGTCCGCCACGCCCCCCGGCGCCAGGGCCTCAGGTGCCAGCAGCGAGATCTGCACCTGCAGGCTCGCCAGCCGCACCCCCCGCTCGGCCAGGTGCCGGTGCACGCGGCGCAGGCGCTGCGGGCCCATGTTCGACACCCCAAGGCTGGTGGCAGCGCCGGCCAACACCCGATCCGCCAGTCCATCGAGCAGGGGCCCCTCCTGCCAGGGCGCGTAGCGGGCGGTGCTCCAGTGCAGTTGCACCCGGTCGAGCTTGCCTCGCAGGCGCTCGCTTGATGCATCGAAGGCACGCCCGAAACCGCCGCGGCCCAGCCGCCAGGGGAAGGGGGCCAGTTTGGTGGCCAGGCACAACGCCTCCCGCTCGCCAGGTGGCAGGGCCGCAGCGAAGCGGCCGAGCAGGGTTTCGCTGCGGCCCGTGAACCGGCCGGTGCCATAGGAGTCGGCGGTGTCGAAGAACCGGAAGCCCTGGGCCACCGCCCGCTGAAACGTGGCCTCCAGCTCGGCGTCGTGCCGCTCGGGCTGGTAGCCCCACAGAAACTGGTTGCCCCAGGCCCAGGTGCCCACGCCGATGGCTGGGACCGCCGCTGCCGGTGCAGCAGGCTCGAGGAAGGAACTCCGCTCCTGCATGGCTCCACGTTCTCCACGGGCTGGTGGCCATGATCGTGGTTCGTTGCTGTAGTGCGTCATGCAGCCAGGCGGCCGGTTGCCCGAGCCCAGCCCCGAGCCTCCCGTGGCCGTGGCTGATTCCACCCCTGCCGAACCGGTGCTGTGCCAGCACTGCGGGCGCACCGCCAGCAACGGGATCGCCTGCCAGGGGTCCTGCGTGGCCGATTCCGGCTACTGATCCACGCGTTGGCCGGCGCTTCTGCTCCGGCCGCTCCCCCGGATCAGCACAGACAATGGGGTTCATCCCGCCCCTGAGCCGTGCAAACTCCGTTGAACGTGGCGGGCCGATGGGCGGCCCGTCTCTCCTTGGCGTTACTCGCCGCCGCCCCGCTGGGCGGTTCCTTCCCTTCGGTCGTCCGAGCCGCTGAGCCGGGCGACGATTTCGGCCGGCTGCGCAAAGCACCCGACACCTGCCGCGCCAACCTGGCGGAGGCGCCGGCAGTGGCCTGCACGTCGATCCAGCTGGAACAACGCGCCCGTGGGTCGCTCAGCATCCGCTTCTTCCTGCCGGAAGCGGAGGCAGTGAGCCACCAGCTCACGTTTGCGGGGGTGTTGACGCCGGGCAGCCAGCCGCTGCAATGCCGTCAGGGCCGTTGCCGCCTGCAGGGGCCGATCGAAACGGAGATCGGCAGCATCAGCGAAAGCGGCTTCGACGGCCGTGGGCTGGCGACCAGCTTGCCGAAGGCCTGGCCGGTGCGGGGCCGCTGCAAGGTGGAGCAACTGCAACTGAGCTGCGAAGGCACATCCTTCAGCGGAGAGCGCTGGCAAGCGCAGGCCAGCTTCTGACGACGCTGCTACCGCACCAGTGACCTGCACCCTGCCGAATCCCCGGGCACCCACGCCTCATGGCGGGGCGAGGAGCTAACGGTTGACTGAATAAAGAGGCGGCACCCAGATTCGAACTGGGGGTAAAGGATTTGCAATCCTCTGCCTTACCACTTGGCCATGCCGCCGCATGGGGGAGCAAACTCCCTGGACCGGATCGTATCAGCCACGGCATGCCCTCCCGTCTGCTGGTCCTGAGCAACGGGCATGGGGAGGATCTGATCGCGCTCAAGGTGATCGAGGCCCTGCAGCAGCGGCAGCCGGGCCTGGGCGTGTGCGTTCTGCCCCTGGTGGGAGAAGGGCAGTGCTTTGCCGCGGCCGAAGCCGCCGGCGCCCTGCAGCGCATCGGCCCCCGCCAACGGCTGCCCAGCGGCGGCTTCAGCAACCAGAGTCTGTCCGGGCTGGTTCAGGACCTCGTCGCCGGCCTGCCCCAGCTCAGCTGGGGCCACCTTCAGACGGTGCGCCGCTGGGGGCGCACCCACCAGCCCCTGCTCGCTGTGGGAGACCTGCTCCCCCTGGCCCTGGCCTGGAGCAGCGGGGCACCGTTCGCCTTCATCGGCACCCCCAAGAGCGACTACACCTGGCGCAGCGGCCCGGGCCACAACGGCCTGGCCGATGGCTATCACCGCTGCAAAGGCAGCGAGTGGGATCCCTGGGAGTGGGCGCTGATGGGCTCGCGGCGCTGCCGGCTGGTGGCGGTCCGTGATGGGCTCACCGCCCGGGGGCTGCGCCGCCATGGGGTGCCGGCCCTGGCTCCGGGCAACCCGATGATGGATGGGCTGGCACCCACGGCCCTGCCGGCGGCTCTGGCCTCCAGCCGGCGGCTGGTGCTGCTGTGCGGCAGCCGTCTGCCGGAAGCGATCCGCAACTTCGAGCGGCTGCTTTCTGCCCTTCAGGGGCTGGCTGCAGAGCACGACACGCTGGTGTTCTGCCCGATCGGTGCCACCCCGGCGCCGGAGCAGCTCGGGCCAGCGCTGCGGGCGCATGGCTTCCAGCCTGTAGCCGTGCCCGGCGGCAGCGGCGCCGATCAGGCCTGGCGGCGGGGCGCGATGGTGCTGCTGCTGGGCCGGGGTTGCTTTCCACGCTGGGCGGGGTGGGGAGAGCTTGGCCTGGCCACGGCGGGCACGGCCACCGAACAATTTGTGGGGCTCGGCCTGCCAGCCCTGTCATTGCCGGGTCCTGGCCCGCAGTTCAAGCGGGCCTTCGCGCGCCGGCAGAGCCGGCTGCTGGGGGGAGCGGTGCAGGTGTGCGCCAGCCCCGGCGCATTGACCCGTCGCCTGAGGGAGCTGCTGCAGGATCCAGTCGGCATGCGCCGGCTGGGCCAGATCGGCCGGCGCCGCATGGGCAGCGCCGGCGGCAGCGAGCGACTGGCGGCCCTGCTCGAACGCCAGCTGCTGGCAGGGGGCCGGGGCTGAGGCGAGGATGGGGTCAACTCCCTACGCACCCCCCTGATGCCAGTTCCGCCCAATCGGGCCTATGCGGTGGCCACCGGCAACCTGGCCACCCTGCTGGGCATCAGCATCTCCTCCGCCCGGCGGCGGGTGGATCTGCAGGCGGCACGGGAGGAGGTGCGTGATGCCGCCGGCAGAGTGGTGATCGCCAAGCGACTGATCGAGGCGGCGCGTGCCGATGCCCTCAGCCAGGGCCGGCTGCTGGATGAGCTGCTGGTGGCCAAGCCTTCGGAATCCAATTTCCTCGACGAGGACTGAACGTCACCGGCGCTGGGCGGATAGGGCTTCAGCGACCTTGGTCGTGGGGCGCCTCAACGGCTTTGTGCGGGCAGCCCTTCATCGGCCCTGGGCGTGCGAACCCTCAGCGACCCTGGGCCGAATGCTCGAACACGGAGCCGAAGCGGCTGCGGTCGAGGTCGGCGAACACCGGGATGCAGGCAAAGCAACGCTGCGCCAGCTCGAGGCGCTCTTCGCGCTCCAGGATCGCGCTCAGGCGGCGGTAGGCGGGCAGCAGGTAGCGGGCATCGTTGGCCGCATAGGCCAGCTGGGCCTCATCGAGCTCCTCCACCCGTCCCCAGTCGCTGCTCTGGGCCTGCTTGTCGAGCTCCACACCCACCAGCTCCTGCACCACCTCCTTGAGGCCATGGCGGGAGCTGTAGGTGCGGGCCAGGCGGCTGGCCACCTTGGTGCAGAACAGCGGCGCCACAGCGATGCCGAGCCCTTCCCCCAGGGCCGCCACATCGAAGCGGGCGAAATGGAACACCTTCTCGATCGTGGGGCTTTCCATCAGCTGCTGCAGACGCGGCGCCGCCTTCTGGCCGCGGGCGATACGGATGCAGCAGACGTTGTCCTCGTCGTCGGCGATCTGTACCAGACAGAGGCGGTCACGGCCGTGCACCAGCCCCATGGCTTCGGTATCCACCGCCAGAGCGGGCGCGGCGGCATACAGCCCCAGCCATTCCTCGTCGAGGTCGCCATCGAAGACGGCGAAGCGGGCGGGTGCGGAGGCGGAGGAACCCATCGAAGGCGAAGCGACGGTCGTCATCGTCGCCCGCCGGGGGACTGGGAGAGAATGGCCGCCACACACGGCCCGCTCCCCATGCCCCCTGCCCTGGGCTCCACCCTGCTGCTCACCGTTCTGCTGGCGATCGGGCTGGTGTTCTTCCTGCGGGCCGCCAGCAAGGACCGCACCACGGTGGTGGAGGTGCACTCGCCCCGCCCGCCGGTGGAGGTGCTGGAGGGCCTGAGCCAGTGGTTGCTGCAGCGCGGCTGGCGCACCGACAGCGGCGATGCCGAGCGGCGGGTGCTTCGCTTCCAGGGCACCGTGGCCGCCAGCACCAATCTGGCGCTGCTGCTGTCCCTGCTGGCGGCGGTGGGGGGGGCCTGCCTCGGCCTGGTGCTGCGTCAGCTGTTGCCGGTGCTGGGCGGCTGGCCACTGCTGCTGGTGGCGGCAGGCCCACTGGCGGGGGTGGTCTACCGGCGGCGGGCCAACCGGCAGGAGCAGGTCGAGTTGCGTCTGATCAGCGGCGATGAGGCCTCCGGCAGCAGCCTGCAGCTGCGGGCCCACCGCGATGAACTGATCGCCCTGGAACTGGAGATGGGCCCCCGCCTGCAGCTGGCCAGCGACGGTGCCCTGCTCAGCTCCCCGATCTGATCCCCATGCACTGCCTAGCCCCGACGCGCTGGCCCGGATCGCTGCTGCCCCGGTTCGGCCTGCTGGCGCTGGTGATCACCACCACGCTGCCGGTGCCGGCGGCCCTGGCCGGCCATGATCCTCTCACCGGTCCCCGCACCCGGCTCAGCAAAGACTGGGTGGGCACCCGCACGCTCGCCCCCGGCACGCCGGTCCTGGTGCTGGCGGGCCACGCCGACTCCCAGGGCATCGCCGGCGCCGGCACACCGGGTGAGGCCGTGGCCCTGTTCGGGGCGGCCCCGATGCAGGCGGAGATCCGCGACGAGCTCTTCTGGAACCTGGCGGTAGCCCAGGAGGTGGCACGGCTCGGCCAGCAGCGTGGTCTGGCGATCGGCTTCTACGACCCCCCGCTCCGCACGATCGTCAACGGCGACGATCCCCGCACCAACTGGAGTGTGGGCCGCGAGCACGTGCGCCGCGGCGGCTATGCGGTCGAGATCCACTTCGATGCCTACGGCCCCGATGGATTCGGCTCCGGCCTGATCCCGCCGTTGCAGCAGCCACTCAGCCGCCTCGACGAAGCACTGGCCGGTGCCTTCGGCGGGTTTCCGGCCCGCTTCCGCCAGGGGCTGGGGGCGCCCCGGCGCGGCATCGCCATCCTTGAGATCGGCAAGCTGGAAGGGCCCCTGGAAGCCGCGCTGCGCGACCCCTACCGGCGCCAGGCCACTCTGGAGGCCATCGCCGCCCGGGTGGTGCAGGCCATCGAGGCGGGTCTCACGCCCAGTCCTGGCGGGCCCGGGACGGCTCCGCTCAGTCCACAGCCTGTCGGGGTCGGCAGCGTTCCTCCAGCGATGGATCGCTGAGCCACTCCTGCGGGCGGGTGAACAGCTCGGTGAGCAGCGCTTCGCGGCTGCCGGGCTCCGGCACATACCCGTATTCCCAGCGCACCAGCGGCGGCAGCGACATCAGGATCGACTCGGTGCGGCCGTTGGTTTGCAGGCCGAAGATCGTGCCGCGGTCGAACACCAGGTTGAACTCCACGTAGCGCCCGCGCCGGTAGAGCTGGAACTGCCGCTCTCGCTCGCCGTAGGGAAGGCCATTGCGCTTCTCCACGATCGGGATGAAGCTGGGCAGGAAGGCATTGCCGCAGGCTCCGGCCAGGCGGAACAGCTGCTCCCAGCCGTGGCTGCAGGGCCCCAGGGCCTTGCTGACGGCAGCGGCAGGGCCGGCTGGATCCTGCCCCTTGTAGAGGATGCCGCCCGGATCCTGGTAGTCGTAGAAGATGCCGCCGATGCCGCGGGTCTCGCCTCGGTGCTTCAGGTGGAAGTATTCGTCGCACCACGGTTTGAACACCGTGTAATAGGCCGGGTCGACGCTGTCGCAAGCGGCCTTGAGCGTGCCGTGGAAATGGCGCGCGTCCTCCAGGAACGGGTAGTAGGGGGTGAGGTCGGCGCCGCCGCCGAACCACCACACAGGGCCGGCCTCGAAATAGCGGTAGTTGAGGTGGACGGTGGGAACGTAGGGGTTGCGGGGGTGGAGCACCATTGAGGTGCCGGTGGCAAACCAGTGCTGCCCCTTGGCCTCGGGCCGCTGGTTGAGGATTGACGGGGGAAGGTTGTCACCCTCCACCTCGGAGAAGTTCACACCGCCCTGCTCGAACACACGGCCCTCGCGCATCACCCGCGAGCGACCTCCCCCGCCTTCGGGGCGCTCCCAGCTTTCCTCCTTGAAGGTTCCCTCGCCGTCCAGGGCTTGCAGTCCCGCGCAGATTCTGTCCTGCAGGCCCATCAGCAACTGTCTGGCGCGCTGGCGTGAATCCGCGGGGGGTGCCGTCGCCGTGCCCTCTGGCCCGGGGGCCGTCGCTGTGCCCGCTGGGCCGGGGGACTGGGTTCCCACCGGCTCCGGCCCGCCCTGCCTGGCCACTCCCTGCTCCGCCACCAATCCCTTCGCCGCAAACGGCGCCCGATACCTGAACACCATTCCAGCCTGTCGCCCCGCCAGACAAGCCTTCGAGAGGGTCTGTCATGGGAGCGGCGCCTAAGATCACCCTCTTTGCCCAGTCAGCCGGATGGCCACCGCCGATCAGGCACGCGAAGCCCTTCAGGCCCTCTGCGACGCGGGCACCGGCCGCAGCCTGCTGGAACTGGCCTGGATCAGCCAGGTGCGCACCCAGGACAACCGCGCCCTGTTCCGACTCGCCCTTCCCGGCTACGCCACCAGCCAGCGGGAGCAGATCGCCAGCGCAGCGAGGGCAGCCCTGCTGGCGCTTGATGGCATCGACGACGTCCAGATCGAGCTGGCCCAGCCCGCCTCCAGCGCGGGGCACGGCCATGGCCATGGCGCCTCGGCGGCCCCGGGGCAGCTGCCCGAGCGCCAGGGCATCCCCGGGGTGAAGCGGGTGATCGCCGTCAGCAGCGGCAAGGGCGGTGTCGGCAAGAGCACGGTGGCCGTCAACCTGGCCTGCGCCCTGGCCGCCAGCGGCCTGAAGGTGGGCCTGCTGGACGCCGACATCTACGGCCCCAATGCCCCCACCATGCTGGGCGTGGCCGACCGCACCCCTGAGGTGAGCGGCAGCGGCGACCAGCAGGTGCTCACACCCATCGACACCTGCGGCATCGGCCTGGTGTCGATGGGCTTGCTGATCCAGGAGAACCAGCCGGTGGTGTGGCGTGGACCGATGCTCAACGGCATCATCCGCCAGTTTCTGTATCAGGTGAACTGGGGCGAACGCGACGTGCTGGTGGTCGACCTGCCACCCGGCACCGGCGACGCCCAGCTCACCCTCGCCCAGGCCGTGCCCATGGCCGGCGTGGTGATCGTCACCACACCCCAGAAGGTGTCGCTGCAGGATGCGCGCCGCGGCCTGGCGATGTTCCTGCAGATGGGGGTGAAGGTGCTGGGCGTGGTGGAGAACATGAGTGTGTTCATTCCTCCCGACAGGCCGGAGGCCCGCTACGCGATCTTCGGCAGCGGTGGCGGCGCCGCCCTGGCCGCCGAAGCCGAGGTGCCCCTGCTGGCGGAACTTCCCCTGGAGATGAGCGTGATGGAGGCCGGTGATCAGGGGTTGCCGGTGGTGGTGGCCCGGCCGGATTCCGCCATGGGCCAGGCCTTCCGCGCCCTGGCGCACAGCCTCTCCAGCCCGAGCCTGACCCCGGCCTGAGCGTGATGGGCTTGCCCAAAGGGCGGCAGAGCATGTTCTCGGCGCGGCGGCCCCAACGGCGATCGCCGTTTCACGAGATCGATCTGGTGCTGTGGGGCATCCCCCTGGCCATGACCTTCCTGGCCGGCATCCTGATCGCCAGCACCCAGCGCCAGGCCGAATTCGCCGACTGGTATCAGCACTGGATCACCGGAGGGGTGGGCCTGGTGCTGGCGGCCCTGCTGTCTCGGGTGCCGCTGGAGCGGCTCAGGGCGCTGCTGCTGCCCATCTACGGCCTCACCGTGGTGAGCCTCATCAGCGTGCGATTGATAGGCACCTACGCCCTCGGGGCGCAGCGCTGGATCAACATCGGCGGCTTTCACGTGCAGCCTTCGGAGTTCGCCAAGCTCGGCGCGATCCTGCTGCTCGCCGGTGTGCTGTCGCGCTACCCGATCGAGCGACCGGTGGATCTGATCAGGCCCACCGGGGTGTTCCTGATTCCCTGGACCCTGGTGTTCCTGGAACCCAACCTGGGCACCTCTTTGGTGTTCGCCGCCGTTCTGCTGGTGATGATGTTCTGGGCCGGCATGCCGCTGGGCTGGGTGGTGCTGCTGCTGTCACCGCTGGTGGCAGCGATTCTGGCGGGCACACTCCCACCGGCGCTTGTGATCTGGCTGCCGCTCATGGGCCTGATCGCCTATCGCTCGCTGCCGTGGCGCTGGACCGGCGTGGCGATCACCCTGGCGGTGCAGGGGCTGTTTGCGGCCATCACCCCTTACCTCTGGATGCATGGGCTGAAGGCCTACCAACGCGACCGGCTGGTGCTGTTTCTCGATCCATCCAAGGATCCCCTCGGTGGGGGGTACCACCTGCTTCAGAGCAAGATCGGCATCGGCTCCGGCGGGCTCTGGGGCACCGGCCTGATGCACGGTCAGCTGACCAAACTGCGTTTCATCCCCGAGCAGCACACGGATTTCATCTTCAGCGCCCTCGGCGAGGAGCTCGGTTTCGTGGGTGCGATGCTGCTGCTGCTCGGCTTCGGTGTGCTGATGTGGCGCCTGCTGCAGATCGCCGGCAAGGCCCGCACCGATTTCGAGTCGTTGGTGGTGATCGGCGTGGGCGCCATGGTTCTGTTCCAGGTGGTGGTGAACATCAACATGACCATCGGGCTGGGGCCGGTCACCGGCATCCCCCTTCCTTGGATGAGCTACGGGCGTTCCTCCCTGCTGGTGAACTTCCTGGCGCTGGGGCTTTGCGCCTCGGTGAACCGCCACAGCCGCCACCAGCAGAGCCACTGGTGACCTCCCCGAGCCTGGCGCAGATCAGGCAGAGGCTGGCCGAAGGGGTGCCGCCCGGGCGCGCCGACGAGGACGGCATGCGCCGGCAATGGTGGGCGGCCCTGGCCACCTTGCAGAACGACTTCCTGCCCGCGCTCCAGCCGCTTCGCGGCGTCTGGCTGGCCTCGCCCCTGCCGGCTCTCTACGAGCCAGCGTTCCTGCGACAGCTGCAGGGATGGGTGTGGACCCCGGCGGCGGTGGGGTCGTTGCTGCAGCCGCCGGTTGCACTGCTTCCGGATCCGCGCGGCGCCGTCCCGCCGGCGGCGGAAGGGAAGGCCGCCGCCTTCGAACGCCTGATCTTGCGGGACGACGACGGCACCGATCCGCTGTTGTTGCTGATCACCCCCGACCTGCAGGTGGCCATGGCCCTGGAGGGGGAGCCCCCGCGCCGCCGCTTTGTGCTGCGCTTCGATCCCGCCACCCTCTCGGCCGCCCTGCAACTGGTGGACCAGCGGCTTCAGGACACGGCTCCGCAGGCGGGTCTGCAATTGCGCAGCGCTCTGCAGCGGCTGGGCCAGCTGCGCAGCGACGAGGGCATGGCCTTGCGCTTCTGGCCGCGGCTGGGGGAACAGCTGGCCGCCATGGCGCCGAGTGTCACGCTTCAGCCGCTGGTGGCCACGGGAGCCGGCAACGATCACCAGGCCGAACGCTCCAGCGAGCTGGCCCTGCTGGAAGCCCTCACCCATGAGGTGCGCACGCCCCTGGCCACGATCCGCACCCTGATCCGCTCCCTACTGCGCCGCCGCGACCTGCCCGCCGTGGTGGAGCAGCGGCTGCAGCAGATCGACAGCGAATGCAGCGAACAGATCGATCGCTTCGGTCTGATCTTCCATGCCGCCGAGCTGCAGCGTCAGCCGCGGCAGCAGCAACAGCTCGCCCGCACCGATCTGGCGGCCCTGCTGCACCAGCTGGCAGGGCTCTGGCAGCGGCAGCTGGAACGGCGCGGCCTGACGCTGCAGCTTGAGGTGGCCGAGGCGATGCCGCCGGTGCTCAGCGATCCGAGCCGCCTGGAAACGATGCTGGGCGGCCTGATCGACCGGTTCAGCCGCAGCCTGCCGGGGGGCACCACCGTGCGGATCCGCCTGCAACCGGCGGGATCACGGCTGAAATTGCAGCTGAGCTGCGATGAAGCCGGCGGCGGCCGTGAGCCTGACGGAGACAAGTCCGGGGGGCGGGGATCCACCGCCACCGTCGGACCGGTGCTGCGCTGGGATCCGCTCACCGGCAGCCTGCAGCTCAGCCGGCAGGCCACTCAGGACCTCTTCCGCAGCCTGGGGGGCCGGTTGACCGAACGCTCCGGCAGCGGCCTGACCGTGTTCTTTCCCCTCGCCAACCAGGGGGCGACCGCGCCTCCGCCACGCGAACCCGCCTGACTTTGTTGACGGGTGTGAAGACCAGGCGCCGAGAGACGGTCTGGCTGAAATGACAGTGCTAGCTTCCAGCCGAAATGGTCGGCGGACGGCTTCTGAGCACCCCTCAGACCCCTGCAGACTCCCCTCCCCCCACAGCCATGACAGCAACGGCGCTGAGCGGTCAACTTCCCAAGTACATCGGCAGCACCGGCGGTCTGCTCAACTCGGCTGAAACTGAGGAGAAGTACGCGATCACCTGGACCAGCTCCAAATCCCAGCCCTTCGAGCTGCCCACAGGTGGTGCCGCCGAGATGAACGAAGGGGAGAACATCATGTATTTCGCCCGCAAGGAACAGTGCCTCGCCCTCGGTACGCAGCTGCGCACCAAGTTCAAACCCAGAATCGAGGATTACAAGGTTTACCGTATCTTCCCTGGCGGTGACACCGAGTATCTGCACCCGAAAGATGGTGTGTTTCCCGAGAAGGTCAACGAAGGCCGCCCAATGGTGAACCACAACGCCCGCCGCATCGGCCAGAACCCCGACCCTTCCTCGATCAAGTTCTCGGGCCGCAACACCTTCGACAGCTGAAGCTCTGACCTGCGCTGAATCCCTCGCGCAAACAACACTTAGAAAGGCGGGGCCGGTGGCCCCGTTTTTTTTGCCCGGCCGTAGGCCCGATGCCCTTTCCCGATCGCGACGCCTTTCTCGCTCAGGCCAGCTCAGGCCGCACCTTCATCCCCCTGTGGGACCGCTGGCCAGCCGACCTCGAAACGCCTCTCACCACCTGGTTGAAGGTGGGCACCACAAGCAGCCATGGGGTGCTGCTGGAGTCGGTTGAGGGCGGCGAGCGGGTGGGGCGGTGGAGCTTCGTTGCCACCGACCCCCTCTGGACGCTCACGGTGCGTGGTGCCAGCGCCGAGCGCCTCTGGCGTGATGGGCGCTGCGAGCCGCTGGAAGGCAACCCCTTCGAGCTGTTGCGCGACGGCCTGGCCGGCCTCCATACCAGCCCGATCCCCGGCCTGCCGCCGGTGGGGCAGCTGTTCGGCTTCTGGGGCTACGAGCTGATTCGCTGGATCGAGCCCAGCGTGCCGGTGCATCCCTGCGATCCGCATGGCCCGCCCGATGGCTGCTGGATGCTGGCCGACAGCCTGCTGGTGTTCGACCAGGTGAAGCGGCAGATCACGGCTGTGGCCTACGCCGACCTGAGCCAGGGGGGCGATCCCGAGCAGGCCTACACGGCGGCAGTGGTGCGCATCTCGGCGCTGGAAGCCCGCATGCATGCTCCGCTGCCCAGCAGCGTCCTACCGCTGCGCTGGGAATCGGAGCCCACCAGGACGCTCCCCACCACCAGCAACCGCAGCCGGGAGGATTTCGAGTCCGCCGTGCGGGCCTCCCGCGAGCACATCGCCGCCGGCGACGTGTTCCAGCTGGTGCTCAGCCAGCGGCTGGAAACCCGCATGCACCGCGATCCGTTCGACATCTACAGAAGCCTGCGGATGGTGAACCCCTCCCCTTACATGGCCTTCTTCAACTTCGGCGGCTGGCACCTGATCGGCTCGAGCCCCGAGGTGATGGTGAAGGCCGAGCCGATGGCGGCAGGGGTGAAGGCCTCGCTGCGGCCGATCGCCGGCACGCGCCCCCGCGGCGCCGATGAAAGCGAAGACCAGCAGCTCGAGCGCGACCTGCTGGCCGATCCCAAGGAGCGGGCCGAGCATGTGATGCTCGTGGATCTCGGCCGCAACGACCTGGGCCGGGTCTGCGCACCCGGCAGCGTCAAGGTCACGGAGCTGATGGTGATTGAGCGCTATTCCCACGTGATGCACATCGTCAGCCAGGTGGAGGGCGTGCTCGCCGCCGGCAAGGACATCTGGGACCTGCTCAAGGCCTCCTTCCCCGCCGGCACCGTGAGTGGCGCCCCGAAGATCAGGGCGATGCAGCTGATTCATGCCCTTGAACCCGATGCCCGAGGCCCGTACTCCGGCGTCTACGGCGCCATGGACCTGAGCGGTGCGCTCAACACCGCGATCACGATCCGCACGATGGTGGTGCTGCCCCACCCGGACGGCGGCTGGCGGGTGCAGGTGCAGGCGGGAGCCGGCCTGGTGGCGGATTCCCAGCCCGCCAGTGAGTACGAGGAAACCTTGAACAAGGCGCGCGGCCTGCTCAAGGCGCTGGCCTGCCTCGGCGAGGAACGGCCATGAGCGCCTCCCTGCTGACCAAGGGGTTCGAGGTGGAACTGTTCACCGGCCGCTCCGACGGCCGTGTGGTGGGGGTGGCGGCTGAGGCCGCCGCGGCCCTCAGCGGCTTCGTGACCGAACCGGATCACCGCAATCTCGAATACATCACCGAACCGGACGCCGATTACGCCCGCCAGCTGGCGCTGCTGCTGGAGCCCCGCCGACGGCTGCGGCACTGGCTGCAGGACCGCGGCCTCACCCTGCTGCCGGGCAGCACCTTGAGCCTGGGGGACAGCCGGCGCTTCGAGCGCTCCGACCCCAGCAACCCGTACCACGGCTTCATCGCCTCGGCCTACGGCACCCGGGTGGTGACCGCGAGCGTGCACATCAACCTGGGCCTCACGGCGATGGATCCCCTGTTCGCCGCCTGCCGGCTGCTGCGCTGCGAGGCGGCGCTGCTGCTGGCCCTGAGTGCGAGCAGCCCCTTCCTCGATGGCGTCGCCACCGGCGCCCATTCGCAGCGATGGCTGCAGTTTCCGCTCACCCCCGAGCAGGTGCCCCTGTTTCTCGATCACGGGCACTACATCCGATGGATGGAAGAGCAGCTGGCGGCGGGAACGATGCGCAACATCCGCCACCTCTGGACCTCCGTGCGGCCCAACGGCGACGACCGTCCCCACAGGCTCAACCGGGTGGAGATCCGGATCTGTGATCTGATCAGCGATCCCCGGCTGCTGCTGGCGATCACCGCCTTCGCCGAGCTGCGCCTGTGGCAGCTGCTCGACGACCCCGACGCCCACGACCCCCTGCTCGCCAGCCGTCTCAGCCCTGACTCCCTGGCGGAGCTGGCCGATGCCAACGATCAGGCCGCCGCGCGCCGGAGCCTCGACAGTGAGTTGCGCGACTGGCGCAGCGGCGAAACGATCACGGCTCGCGCCTGGCTGCGGCGGGAGATCGATGCGCTGTGGCCCCTGGCCGAACGCAGCGGCCTCGCCCCCTGGCTGCTGCCGCTGGAGGCGGTGCTGCGGGACGGCAACCAGGCGATCCGCTGGCTGGCGCTGCACCGGCAGGGCGAATCGATCGAGGCGATCCTCAGCCGCGAGGTGGTCTGGATGGAAGAGCAGGAACGCACGTGGGATCCGGCACCGCTCAACACAGAAGCCCTGCACCCTTTGGGATGATCATGGGAGCGTCCTCTGCTGGCTCCGTCCTCATGCGGCAGTCCCTGTCCGCCCCTGCACCCATGCGCGAAGACGGCGTCATGGAGGCCGGCCTGGCGCAGCCTGCCCCGCGGGTCACCCGGCTGCTCGGTGAGCGGCTGGAGCTGGTGGAAGACCTCTGGAAAACCGTGCTGCGCAGCGAGTGCCCGCCCGAGCAGGCGGAACGGCTGCTGCGCATGAAGGATCTCAGCGATCCCGCCAACGCCCTGACGGCCAGCGCCACCAGCGCAGCGATCGTGCAGCTGATCAGGGACATGGACCTGGCGGAGGCGATCGCCGCGGCCCGCGCCTTTTCTCTCTACTTCCAGCTGGTCAACATCCTCGAGCAGCACATCGAGGAAGACAGCTACCTGGCCAGCCTCCAGGAGGGCACCACCAACCCCATCCCCGATCCGTTCGCGCCGCCGCTCGCCAGCCAGACCGATCCGGCCACCTTCCGCGAGCTGTTCACCCGCCTGCGGGGGCTGAACGTGCCCCCTGCCCAGCTGGAAAACCTGCTGCGCGAACTGGACATCCGCCTGGTGTTCACTGCCCACCCCACCGAGATCGTGCGCCACACCGTGCGGCACAAGCAGCGGCGGGTGGCGAGCCTGATCCACCGGCTGCAGGTGAACAGCCCCAGCGATCTGCACGACGAGCGCAGCCTCAGGCTGCAGCTGGAGGAGGAGATCCGGCTGTGGTGGCGCACCGATGAGCTGCACCAGTTCAAGCCGTCGGTGCTCGACGAAGTCGACTACGCCCTGCATTACTTCCAGCAGGTGCTGTTCGACGCCATGCCGCTGCTGCGCCAGCGCATCCACAGTGCCCTGGGCTGCAGCTACCCGGATGTGGAGCCCCCCCGCGACGCCTTCTGCACCTTCGGCTCCTGGGTGGGAGCTGATCGCGACGGCAACCCCTCGGTCACGCCGGACATCACCTGGCGCACTGCCTGCTATCAGCGGCAGCTGATGATCGAGCGCTACATCAGCGCCGTCCAGGACCTGCGCGATCAACTCAGCATCTCGATGCAGTGGAGCCAGGTGAGCGCTCCGCTGCTGGAATCCCTGGAGATGGATCGGCTGCGCTTCCCCGAGATCTACGACGAACGGGCTGCCCGCTACCGGCTGGAACCCTACCGGCTGAAGCTGAGCTACACCCTGGAGCGGTTGCGCCTCACCCACCGCCGCAACCAGCAGTTGGCGGAGGCGGGCTGGGAGGCTCCCTGCGATGCCGGCTCCTTCCCGCCGGCTCTCACCATCGGCACCGGGCCGATCGCCAGCGCCCCGCAAGACCTCCACTACGCCTCCGTGGATGAATTGCGCACCGATCTGGAGCTCCTGCGCGACAGCCTCGAAACCACCGGGCTGAGCTGTGAGCCGCTGCGCAAGCTGCTGAGCCAGGTGCACATCTTCGGCTTCAGCCTCGCCACCCTCGACATCCGCCAGGAGAGCACCCGCCATAGCGATGCCCTCGACGAACTGAGCCGCTACCTCCAGCTGCCGGTGCCCTACGGCGAGATGGCCGAGAACGAGCGCGTCGCCTGGTTGCTGCAGGAGCTGCAGACGCGGCGGCCGCTGCTGCCCGCCGCCGCCGGCTGGAGCCCGGCCACGGCCGAAACCTTCGCGGTGTTCCGCATGCTTGAGCGGCTGCAGCGGGAGTTCGGCACGCGCATCTGCCGCAGCTACGTGATCTCGATGTCGCACACGGCCTCCGATCTGCTGGAGGTGCTGCTGCTCGCCAAGGAGGCCGGGCTGGTCGATCCCAAGGCGGTGCGCACCTCGCTGCTGGTGGTGCCCCTGTTCGAAACGGTCGAAGACCTCCAGCACGCCCCGGCCGTGATGGAGCGGCTGTTCAGCGAACCCTTCTACCTGCAGCTGCTCGCCAGCAATGGCGAAGCCGACAGGGCCCTGCAGGAAGTGATGCTCGGCTACTCCGACAGCAACAAGGATTCCGGCTTTCTCTCCAGCAACTGGGAGATCCACAAGGCCCAGATCGGCCTGCAGCGGCTGGCGCTGCAGCACGGGGTGGCGCTGCGCATCTTCCATGGCCGCGGCGGCTCGGTGGGACGCGGCGGCGGCCCCGCCTACCAGGCGATCCTGGCCCAGCCGAGCGGCACTATGAATGGCCGCATCAAGATCACCGAGCAGGGCGAGGTGCTCGCCTCGAAGTATTCCCTGCCCGAGCTGGCGCTCTACAACCTCGAGACGATGACCACCGCCGTGCTGCAAAACAGCCTGGTGAGCAGCAGCCTCGATGACACCCCCGCCTGGAACGAGCTGATGGGCCGCCTCGGTGCCCGCTCCCGTCAGCACTACCGCAAGCTGGTGCACGAAAACCCCGACCTCGTGGAGTTCTTCCAGCAGGTCACCCCGATCGAGGAGATCAGCAAGCTGCAGATCTCCAGCCGGCCGGCCCGCCGCAAGAGCGGCGCCAAGGACCTGTCCAGCCTGCGGGCCATCCCGTGGGTGTTCGGCTGGACCCAGAGCCGCTTCCTGCTGCCGAGCTGGTTCGGTGTGGGGGCGGCGCTGCAGGAGGAGCTGGAGCACGACCCCGACCAGCTGGAGCTGCTGAAGCTGCTCTACCAGCGCTGGCCCTTTTTCCGGATGCTGATCTCCAAGGTGGAGATGACCCTCTCCAAGGTGGATCTCGATCTGGCCCATCACTACGTGCAGGCTCTGGGCCGGCCCAGCCACCGCGACGCCTTCGAGTGCATCTTCGAGGTGATCGCCGCCGAGTTCACGCTCACCCGGGATCTGGTGCTGAAGATCTCCGGACACACCCGCCTGCTGGATGGTGATCCGGCCCTGCAGCTTTCGGTCGACCTGCGCAACCGCACGATCATTCCGCTGGGCTTCCTGCAGGTGGCCCTGCTGCGCCGTCTGCGCGACCAGCACCGCCAGCCGCCGATGAGTGAAGTGGCCAGCGATGCCGCCACCGATGGGCGCACCTACAGCCGCAGTGAGCTGCTGCGCGGCGCCCTGCTCACGATCAATGGCATCGCCGCCGGCATGCGCAACACGGGTTGAACGCTGCTTGATCCCGTTTCGCAACCAACCGGCCGTGCCGCGTCTCCCTGATGGGTACGTCCTGGAGAGTGAGCCCTCCCCCCACCCCAGTGAGCTGAACCTCCTGCTGATGGCCTGCGGAGAACCGCAGCGCAGTGAGGCCAAGCTGGCGCAGGTGCTCCTGCGCAGCGCCTGGCAGCTGAGCGTGCGCAACCCCGCCGGCGAGCTGGTGGGCTTCGTGCGCGCCACCAGCGATCAGGCGCTGAACGCGAACCTCTGGGACCTGGCAGCCACCCCCGGCGACGAACAGCAGCAAGCGGTGCTGACCGTGCTGGTGCATGCCGCCCTCTCCCGCCTGCGCCGTGAGCTCAGCGGTTGCAGCATCTCGGTGGCGGCCCCACCGGAGGCCTTGCCAGCCTTGCGCCGCTATGGGTTTCTGGTGGATCCCGGTGGCATCCGCGCCATGGGTCTGGGCCTCAAGACGGAGGTGGAGGCGCCGGCCCCCGCCGGCGACGGGGCATCATCGCGGCCAATGGCCGAGTGACACCCGCCACTGGTGTGGGGGAGGGTCGCCTTGTGGCGGCACCGGTTTGGTGGACATCCGCTTTGTGACGACACCGGCTTCTGGCTTCCGTCAGAACCCGTGGAGTGCCATGCCGGAGGCCTGTTACACCAGTGGGCACCAATCCCGGCGCTCATCGGCAGGGAGTCCTGCCTGCAGACCTTGGAGAGATGTCAGTGAATGAATGAAGCGAGCATGGAGGGATTCGAACCCCCGACCCTCAGAACCGGAATCTGATGCTCTATCCAGCTGAGCTACATGCCCGTGTACGGCGCTGTGGGCCGGATCACGTGGGTGAACAGGCAAAACCTGTTGACCTTGATGGGAAGACAACGCCCTCACCACTCGGCCTACCTTAGCCGCAAGCCGCCCCAGACCCATTCGGCTGCATCGCCTGGAGCTGCTGCACTTCCGCAATTACGCCCGGCTGGAGCTGGAGATCGAAGCCCCACGGCTGTTGGTGATCGGAGCCAATGGCGAAGGCAAGTCGAATCTGCTGGAAGCGGTGGAACTGCTCGGCAGCCTGCGCTCGCATCGCACCGGCAGCGACCTCGACCTGATCCAGCACGGCGAAACCCACGCCAGCGTGCGCGGCTTCTGCCATGAACCGGCGGCGCCGAACCACCAGGGTGCGGCCAGCACCAGCGACGCCCTGGAACTGGAGCTGCGCCAGCGGGGCGGACGCACAGCACGGCGCAACGGCAAGACCCTGAGCCGCCAGCACGATCTGATCGGTCCGCTGCGCTGCGTCGGCTTCAGTGCCCTCGATCTGCACCTGGTACGCGGCGAACCGGCCCTGCGGCGCCAATGGCTCGACCGGGTGGTGCTGCAGCTCGAGCCCGTCTACACCGAGCTGCTGAGCCGCTACGCCCGCTTGCTGCGGCAGCGCAGCCGCCTCTGGCGCGGCGGCCTCTCAGGGCCGGAGCGGGAGGCCCTGCTCGATGCCTTCGACCTGCAGATGGCGGTGGTGGGCACCCGACTGCACCGGCGCCGGCGCCGGGCACTGGCACGCCTGCAACCGCTCGCGGCCGCCTGGCAGGCCCGGCTGAGTGGGGGCCGGGAACGGCTGGAGCTGCGCTATCAGCCCGGCAGCGTGCTGGAGGGAGAGGAGGAGGAGGGCCTGTGGCGGGAGGCCCTGATCGAGCAGCTCCAGCGTCAACGCCAGGAGGAACGCCGGCTGGGCCAGTGTCAGGTGGGGCCGCACCGCGACGAGGTGGGGCTGTTGCTCGGCGATCAGGCGGCACGCCGCTACGGCTCGGCCGGCCAGCAGCGCACTCTGGTGCTGGCACTGAAGCTGGCTGAGCTGGAGCTGGTGCAGCAGCTCTGTGGCGATCCGCCCCTGCTGCTGCTCGACGACGTGCTCGCCGAGCTCGACCCCACCCGCCAGCAGGTTTTGCTTGAAGCCGTGGGCGAGGCGCATCAGTGCCTGGTGAGCGCCACCCATCTGGAAGGTTTCAGCGATCGCTGGGCCGCAGGCTCGCAGCGGGTGGGGATCGTGGCGGGGGCGATCCACTCCCCTCCTTGAACCTGGCACTAGGATGCATTGCTGTTTGTACAGATTCGATGACCCAGACCCTGCCCTGCCTCCACCCCAACCCGGGATGGAACGGAGCCCAAAGCCTCAAGAGCCCTAAGCACCCCGCCTCTCCTGCCCCGGCTGAACCCGTGGCCAGCTCACCTGAAACCATGGTGGGCAAACACTGCATCCTCGAGCTCTACGACTGCAACCCGCAGAAGCTCGATGACGAAGCCTTCCTCAGGACCGCCATCACCACAGCAGCGAAACGTGCTGGCGCCACTCTCCTGAACCTCATCACCCATCGGTTCGAACCGCAGGGCGTTACGGGGCTTGCTCTTCTGGCCGAATCCCACATCTCGATCCACACCTGGCCGGAATCCGGTTACGCGGCTGTAGACGTGTTCACCTGCGGTGACCACACCATGCCCGAGCGGGCCTGTGACGTGCTTGGCCAGGAGCTCGGAGCCACACGCCGGAAGTTGAAGAGCTTCCGGCGCGAAACGCCCGCCTCGATCGCCGACGGAATCCGCGAACCGGTGCCCGCCGCCTGATCCGGTCCGGGGCACACCAAGAGGGCCATGCAAGGTGGGCGGGCATTCAGTGCCCTGCCCACCTTTTTCGCGTCTGGCCATGCTCTGACACAGGCCTGGCCCGTAGATCGGCCTGTGCTCTGGCCATCGTCTTGCCGTGGCTCGGCCTGGGTGTGGGCGCCGCCTGGGTACTGCCCAGCTGTGGCTAAGCCTTTGCCTGGACAGTGCCTGTGGACTGCCTGGGCGCTGCCTGGAAACTGACCGTGCGTTTGTCTGGTCCCGTTCAGCCCCGGCCCATTGCGGCGCCCGGCAGCTGGCGGTTCAGCTTGCCGCTCACCAACCCTTCCAGGTCCAGGCTCACAGCGGTGAAGCCCAGCCCCAGGAACGTGTCCACCAATTCCTGTCGCGGCAGGCGGGTCACAAAGGAATCGAGCTGATCGGCGGGCACTTCGATGCGGGCCGTCTCCCCCTGCACCCGCACCCGCAGCTCACGCACCCCGCGGCGGTGCAACCAGTCTTCGGCACGCGCCAGCCGTTCCAGGCGCAGCGCTGTGATCGGCTCTCCGTAGGGAAATCTTGAGGAGAGGCAAGGCTGGGCAGGTTTGTCCCACCAGGGGAAACCGAGCGCTCGCGAGATCTGACGCACGCCCGCCTTGTTGATACCGAGCTCCGCCAGCGGTGAAATCACCCCATGCTCCCGGGCCGCCTCGATCCCGGGGCGATGATCCCCGAGGTCATCGAGGTTGACACCATCCACCACCTGCAGGCCGCGGCCGGCGGCGATCTGCTCCGCCAGCACACCGTGCAGCTCCTTCTTGCACGCGTAGCAGCGGTTGGCGGGGTTGCGGAAGTAGGCGGGATCCTGCAGCTCTGCAGTGGCCAGCTCCTGGTGGCGGATGCCCATCCAGGCCGCCTGCTGGCGGGCCTCCTGGAGCAGATGGGGGGCCAAGGCGGGGGAAACACCCGTCACCGCCAAGGCCTCCTCGCCCAGCTGCTCGGCCGCCACCGCTGCCACCAGGGCGCTGTCCACACCGCCGGAATAGGCCACCACCACAGCCCCGAAACCCTGCAATCGGGCGCGCAACCGCTCCAGCTGGGTGCACAGCTCGGCAGGCAGGCACTCCAGCAGGCGGTGCAGGGTCGGGGCAGCAGCGCCTCCGGCAGCCTGAAACGGCAGTGCTAGTGAAGGCATTCCAGTCGCTGCCGATCGTTAGCATCTGATCGTAGAAGCCTGAGCCATGGCAGCGACCACAAGCAACGGCCGGGGCATTGGGATCCGCACGGCCGCAGGCAGCAGTGAGCGCAGCCACGGCCAGCTGCACGTCTACGACGGCGAAGGCAAGGGCAAAAGCCAGGCGGCCCTCGGGGTGGTGCTGCGCACCATCGGTCTGGGAATCTGCGAACAGAAACGCACGCGGGTGTTGCTGCTGCGCTTTCTGAAAGGCCCGGGACGCTCCTACGACGAGGACGCGGCCATTGAAGCCCTGCAACAGGGCTTTCCCCATCTGATCGATCAGGTGCGCACCGGCCGCGGCGATTTCTTCACCGCCGGAGAGGCCACGGCCTTCGACCGGCAGGAAGCGCAGCGCGGCTGGGACATCGCCAGAGGCGCCATCGCCAGCGCGCTCTATTCCGTGGTGGTGCTGGATGAGCTCAACCCGGTGCTCGACCTGGGCCTGCTGGAGGCAGGTGAGGTGGTGCGCACCCTGGCGGCCAAACCGGCAGGGATGGAAGTGATCGTCACCGGCCGGGGGGCGCCGGCCCAGTTGGTGCAACTGGCCGACCTGCACTCGGAGATGCGGGCCCACCACCACGAGGATCAGGGCGGCCGGCTCACCGGAATCGAGATCTACACCGGCGAGGGCAAGGGCAAATCCACCAGTGCCCTGGGCAAGGCGCTGCAGGCGATCGGGCGTGGCATCAGCCAGGACAAGAGCCACCGGGTGCTGATCCTGCAATGGCTCAAAGGCGGCAGTGGCTATACCGAAGATGCGGCCATTGCCGCGCTGCGGGAAAGCTATCCCCATCTGGTGGATCACCTGCGCTCAGGCCGCGATGCGATCGTATGGCGCGGCCAGCAGCAGCCGATTGATTATGTGGAAGCAGAGCGGGCCTGGGAGATCGCCCGGGCAGCGATCGCCAGTGGTCTCTACAAAACCGTGATCCTCGATGAACTGAATCCCACTGTGGATCTGGAATTGCTGCCGGTGGAGCCGATCGTTCAGACCCTGCTGCGCAAGCCGGCCGAAACGGAAGTGATCATTACGGGCCGCTGCAAGAACCCACCGGCCTATTTCAATCTGGCCAGTGTGCATTCAGAGATGGTCTGCCACAAGCACTACGCCGAGCGCGGCGTGGACCTCAAGCGCGGCGTGGATTATTGATTCGAGCGTTTCTTTGCTTCTCAGACTTGGATCTTCCAGGATCCCGCAACTTCAGCACGAACATGCCTTGGCCATGTGTACGCGCATCTGTGGGTGGCGCATCTCTGGAGAGTGTATCCCTAGCTTGTGCATGCCTGGCTTGCGCACTCAGACTTCACCCAATTTGCTCCATCCTGTTTTATTGATTTTCGCGCAGACGACTGTACGCACCGACTCCCGCACAAGCACAAGCACAAGCACAAGCACAAGCACAAGCACGTTCGCTCATTCCTTTCGGCTTCTGTCGACATCGAGCGGCAGCGGCAGGCGCCCCTCCTCGATTTCCTCTTCGATCAGATCCACCTCCCGGTTGGCGATGAAGCGGCCGAGCAACAGGCCCATCAAAAGAGACACATACAACGTGCTGCTGAGGCTCAGCAGAATGGCCAGCCGTTCGCCGAGTGGATTGCTGGGCAACACATCGCCATAGCCCAGGCCGCCGAGGGTCACAAAGCTGAAATAGGTGAGTCGGTCGAGCAGGAAGTCGTTGTGAGCTTCTACGCCCAGGTTGAAGCTGCCCGGGTGAATCACCTGAATGGCCGTGGCCAGGATTCCACCGGTGAGGCCAAGATGCACATAGCCCGCCGCCGCGCCGGCCAGCACCTTCAGGTTCACACGCGGCACCCGGGCCAGCACCAGGACGAACCGCGCCGTTGTGGTGAGGAAGAACACCGTGAGCATCAGCAGCGCCACCACCCTCAGCTGCTGGTTTGGCCAGCCCCCAACCAGCAACGGCACCCAGGTGCCGAGCGCCGCCAACAGTCCGAGCAGCCGGTAGAGCTGAACGCGCAGCAGCTCCGACGAGGACGGCCGGATCGCCGGCAGAAGCCTGATCGACTGGAGCACCAGCAGCGACACCATCACCGGCAGCAGGAAGCGGGCGAAGCCCACCCCGCGGATCGTGGCCACCGGCATGAGAAACACCGGCAGCAGGGTCAGCAGGAGGAAGGGAACGAACTGCTCTTCAAGGAGCAGCAGACGCCGTTCCTCCTGCCTTCGGCCGGAACGCTCGTGCTCCGTCAGTGCCGCCCTTGCCACTGGGGGCATGCGGGGGTCAGTAGAGCGGAACGGAAGGATCGACCTCCTCGCTCCAGGCCTTGATGCCTCCCGTCACGTTGACCCCCTCGATGCCATGCCGTTTGAGCGCGATCAGGGCCTTGGCCGAGCGGCCGCCGAGCTTGCAGTGCACATAGAGGCGCTTGCCTGCGGCCAACTCGCGCACCTGCTCGATCGCCTGCCCGCTTTCGATCTGATCGAGGGGAACGAGCACGCCACCAGGCATCACCGCGATCTCCGCCTCCGGCGGGTTGCGCACATCGAGCAGCACCACATCGGTGGGCTGGCTGTCGAGCAGGGCTTTGAGCTCCTGCACGCTCACGGAGGGCACACTGCCCGCTTCCTCCTGGCCGGGTGCCGAGCCGCCGACACCACAGAACTCCTGATAATCGATCAGTTTGTCGATCACCGGACGCTCAGGGCTGGGGCGCAGCTTCAGTTCGCGGAAGGTCATCTTCAGGGCATCGAACAGCATCAGGCGACCGCTGAGCGTGGTGCCGATGCCCACGATGATCTTCACCGCTTCGGTTGCCTGGATCATGCCGATGATGCCGGGAAGCACGCCCACCACCCCGCCTTCGGCGCAGGACGGCACCATGCCCGGCGGCGGCGGTTCGGGGAACAGATCTCGGTAGTTGGGCCCGCCCTGATAGTTGAACACCGTGGCCTGGCCCTCGAAGCGGAAGATCGAGCCGTAGACGTTGGGCTTGTCGAGCAGCACGCAGGCGTCGTTCACCAGATAACGGGTGGGGAAGTTATCGGTGCCATCGCAGATCACGTCGTAGGGGGCGATGATCTCGAGCGCGTTTTCGCTGGTGAGCGCCGTTTCGTAGAGATCAACCTGGCAGTGGGGATTGATCTCATGGATGCGATGCCGCGCCGATTCGATCTTCGGCTTGCCCACCCAGCTGGTGCCGTGAATCACCTGGCGCTGCAGGTTGCTGCTATCCACCACGTCGAAATCGACGATGCCGAGGCGACCGACGCCGGCGGCGGCCAGATAGAGCAGAAGGGGAGAACCAAGGCCACCCGTGCCTACGCAGAGCACCGAGGAGGCCTTCAGGCGCTTCTGTCCCTCCATGCCCACCTCGGGCAGGATCAGGTGGCGTGAGAAGCGGGCCACCTCATCGGGTGTGAGCTGGACGCCGCTGGTGTCGGGAGGAAGCATGGGCGGAAGGCCGGTGGCCAGAACAGCCGCTTGGGCGGCACATGCCTCAGTCTCCCAAACCCCCGGGCCTTGCCTCATCATCCGAAGCCAGCGGCAGCGGCTCGGCCGCCGTGCCATCGCCGGTCTCCGTCAGCCACCAGCCCCGCAACTCCTGGTGCAGGCCTGAGGCGATCAGCAGCACGGTGGGGGGCATCGCCAGCTCCAGATCCAGCGCCGAAGGCACCGCCGCGCTGGTGGGATGGCTGTGCGCGGCGCCGATCACCGAGAGGCCACGGCTGCGCGCCCACTTCTGTGCCTGCAGCTGCTCGCGCGGATCGAGGGCGAAACGCCGATGACGCTCCGGTTCCGGTTCCCACACATTCAGGCACGGCCACGCCGTGGTGATCCGCCAGCGGTGGTCTGCGTGGCCTGTCGGAATCGGGCCGATCAACAGAGCGCAGCCCTCCTGAGGGTGGGCCGCCCGCACGATCGCCTCCAGCACCGTCAGGGCGCGCCGATCGATCACCAGCTGTTCTGGCCAAGAGCCACCCATGCCGATACGTTATGGGCCGTCACCGCACCCCGCTCATTCAATGAACGAAACAATCACCGAGCAGGACGTGCAACCGACCAGCCATGTGCCCGCTTCTGAGAGCTCCGACGCTGGAGCGAGCTTCAACGCCCGTTACGGCGAGATCCTCACCAAGGTGAACCAGTCCCTCGAGCAGGTGGACTGGAATCAGGCCGGCAAGGCGGGCAAGGCGCTCGGCATCCTGCTGGCAGTGATCGTGGCCCAGATCCTGATCAAGGGAGTCCTCGACACGATCAACCTGCTGCCTGTGGTTCCCGGCCTGCTCGAACTGCTCGGTTTGGTGGTGGTGGGCAGCTGGAGCTGGAAGAACCTCACCACCAGCGAAAAGCGCTCCGCCGTGGTTGAGCGCCTGCGCAACCTGCGCCAGGAGTATCTGGGCTGAGGCCTAGAGCAACCGGTCGATCAACGCCTGCGCCTGTCGCCAGTAACCGCCACCGAACAGGTTGGCGTGATTGAGCAGGTGATACAGGTCGTAGACAAGCCGCCGGCGCGCTTCGCCCGGCGGCAACGGCCATTCACGCCCATAGCCCAGGAAGAAGTCCGCCGGAAAGCCTCCGAACAACCGCGCCATGGCCAGGTCCACTTCCCTGTCGCCGCGGTAGACGGCCGGATCAAACAGAGCCGGCAGCGACGAATCATGCAGAAGCGCCGCATTGCCGCTCCACAGATCCCCGTGCACGAGGCAGGGATCAGGGCCGTGGTCGTCGAGCCAGCCGGGCAGGTCTGCCAGCAGTTGCTGGCTGCCAGGTAGCTGTTTGCCCTTCGCCGCCGCCAGCTCCAGCTGCACGCCCAGACGTCGCTCTGCGAAGAAGCGACCCCAGTGATCCCCCCAACCGTTGCGCTGGGGGTTCGAGCCGATGAAGTTGTCGTGCGGCCAGCCGAAACGCAACGACGGGCCAGCGGCGCTGCGCCGGTGCAGGCAGGCGAGGGCAGCACCGAAATCACTCCAGGCCTGGGAGCTGCCGCCATGGGCCAGCGTCAGCCACGGCAGCAACAGCACCGCTTCCCCCTCCACCACGGCGCAGTGCAGCGGTTGCGGCACCACCAGGTCGGCGCCGGCGGCGGCAGCAAGGGCCTTGAGACCGTCCGCTTCGGCCTGAAGCAGGGGCAGCGCTGCCGCGCCGTTGGTTTTGGCGAAGAAGCGGCGGCCATCGGCAAGCTGCAGCTGCCAGGCCCGGTGGATGCAGCCACCGCCCACCGGCTGGCGGGACAGCAGTGGCGCCTTCAGGTGCTGCCGCACCCAGGCCGCCAGCGAATCGTCCGTCACGGCCGCCCCGTCAGCATGGCCAGCATGCCTGCAATTCTGTGGCGGGGCAGCGAAGGTGGGCGCGCAAGCCGATGCGGCCAAAGGCCAGTGCGACGTGGCCGTGCTCGGCGCCGGCATCGCCGGCCTCACGGCAGCGGCCCTGCTGGCGCGCCAGGGCCTGGACGTGCAGCTGCTGGAAGCCCATCACCAGAGCGGCGGCTGCGCCGGCACCTTCCGCCGCCGGGGCTATGTGTTCGATGTGGGGGCCACCCAGGTGGCCGGCCTGGAGCCGGGCGGCATTCACGCGCGGATCTTCGAGCAGCTGGGAGTGGAGGCGCCGGCAGCCACCCCACTGGACCCCGGTTGCGTCGTGGATCTGGCCGATGGCCAGCGGGCGGTGCGGCTCTGGCGTGATCCCGAGCGCTGGCGGCAGGAACGGCAGCGGCATTTCCCGGGCTCGGAGCGCTTCTGGAGCCTGTGCGCAGCAATCCACCAGGCCAACTGGGGCTTCGCTGGACGGGAACCGGTACTGCCCCCCCGCAGCCTCTGGGACCTGGGCCAGCTGCTGGGCGCCCTGCGCCCCGCCAACCTGGCCAGCGGTGTGCTGGTGGGAAGCACGATCGCCGATCTGCTGAGGCTCACGGGCTGCGCCAACGACGCGCGGCTGCGGCGCTTTCTCGATCTGCAGCTGCGTCTCTATTCCCAGGAGCCGGCCCACCGCACTGCCGCGCTCTACGGCGCCAGCGTGCTGGCGATGGCACAGGAGCCTCTGGGCCTGTTCCATCTGGCGCCCTCGATGCAGGCCTTGAGCGATGCGCTGGAGCTGGGGCTGGCCCGCGCCGGCGGCAGCCTGCGCTTGCGGCACCGGGCGAGCGAGCTGCGGCAGCACGGCGGCGGCTGGAGGGTGCATGGCACAGGGCCAGGCGGGAGCCGCTGGCAGCTGCTCGCCCGTGAACTTGTCTGCAGCCTTCCCCCCCAGTCGTTGCCGGATCTGTTGCCAGGGGATGCCCTGCCGGCCGGTTACGGAGCGCGGCTGCGGCACCTGGAGGATCCCAGCGGTGCGCTGGTGCTGTACGCGGCCGTGGAGCGCAGCGCCCTGCCCGCCGACTGCCCCGCTCATCTGCAGCTCGACTGGGCCGACCCTGGCTCCCTGTTCGTGTCGGTGAGCCGGGAGGGGGATGGCCGGGCGCCGGCGGGGGAGGCCACCCTGATCGCCAGCGTGTTCACTCCGGCCCGGCCCTGGTTCGAGGGCGACGAAGCCGCCTACCACTCCCGCAAACAGACGGCGATGGCGGGCCTCCAGGCAGGGCTGAATCGGTTGCTCGGTCTCACGCCGGCGCACTACCACCACGCGGAACTGTCCACACCACGCAGCTTCGCCCGCTGGACCGGGCGGCCCTTCGGCTTCGTGGGCGGGCTGGGCCAGCATCCCTCCCGTTTCGGCCCCTTCGGGCTGGCCAGCCGCACACCCCTGCCTGGCTTCTGGCTCTGCGGCGATGCCATCTACCCCGGCGAAGGCACCGCGGGCGTGAGCCTGTCGGCGCAGATGGTGAGCCGGCAACTGCTGGCTCGGCGGGGGATCGCTGCCTAGAGGAACTCCGGCCGCAGGCGCTGGCCGGCCGCCAGTGCCTCGCGCAGATCGGCCCAGCGCTCCTGCTGCAGCAAGCCCTCCAGCTGATCGAGCGATCGCCGATAGGAGGCCAGGGCCGCCAGCACCTGCTCCCGGTTGCAACGGGCCATCAGGGCACCCAGTTCCGGGTTGCCGCCCCCCACACGTGTGGTGTCGGCAAAGCCACTGGAGGCCAGCGCACGCACCAGCACCCTGGCCTCAGTGTCCACCTGCTCGTAGCCGGCTTGCCCATCGCCAGAGGCCGGCGCCGCCACGGCGCCCCGATCCGCCGCCTGCAGCAGGGCGGCACCCACCAGCACCGGCAGGTGGGAAATCAGCGCCACGGCGCGGTCGTGGGCCTGGGGGTCGCACAGCAGCCATCGGGCCTCCACGGCTTCCGAGAGGGTGCGCACGAGCTCCAGAGCTGCCGGGTCGGTGTCTGGCGTGGGCGTCACCACCCAGGGGCGACCGCGGAACAGGTGGCGCACCCCCGCTTCCACCCCGGCCTCCGCGGTGCCGGCCATCGGGTGACTGGCGACGAAACGGGGCACGATCCCCTGCCAGGTGCGCAGCACGGGTGCCTTGACCGAGCCCACATCGGTGATCACCGCGTCCGGCGGCAGGGCAGCCAGCAACGCCGGGTCCGGCGCCAGCAACTGATCAAGCGGCAGCGCCAGCACCACGAGCGGACAGCCCGCCAGCACGGAGGGATCGGTGCTGACCCGGCCAGCCAGTCCGCGCTGGCAAGCCCGCTCCGCCGTGCTCTCCCGCCGTACAAGCCCGCGCACATCCCAGCCGCGGGCACGCAGATCGAGGCCCAGGGAGCCGCCGATCAGGCCCAGCCCCACCAGCCCCACCACTCCGGCCGTGCCGTCGGGGTGCATCGTCTGGGCTGTCATGGCTGCCACGGTCCACTCGGAGCAGCTTCCTACGATTCGCGGATGTTGGAAGCCCGCGCCCACCAGCAGCTCAAGCAACTCCTGCGGCAGGAGGGTGGCGTGGGCTGGCCGCATCACCTCACGCTCAGCCGGGTGGTGGGGCGCAGCCTGCGGCGCGGCGATCACTGCTGCCTGCAGCTTGCGCCTGGCAGCGATCCGGGCTGGCTTGTAGCCCTGCTCGTGCCGATGGCCCTGGCGACGGCACCGCTGGTGCTGGTGGTGAGCGAGCCGATGCGCCGGCGCTTGCTGCAGGTCGAGCTGCCCCGGCTGCGAGCCGCCGGGCTCACCCTGCCGTGCTGGGAAGGGGAAACACCGCCCCGCGACAGCACCCTCTGGCTGATGAACCATCAGCAGTTGGTGAAGGCCTGGCAGAGCGGCACCCTTGGAGATCGCCACCTGGTGATTCCCGAGGAGGAGATCCTCGAAGCACGGCTGCGCACGGCGCTGGATCAGCAGCTCGCTCCTCAGCATTGGGACCAGATCCGCCTCAGTCTGCCGGCGGCGGACGCGAGCCTGCTGGAGCTGCACCAGCGGCTCGGCCGCCGGATCCTCAGCCACCCGGGCACCCCCTCGGCCCAGGTGCCCCTGCCGCCCGAAGACGAAGCGCCCCTGCGGCAGTTGCTGTCGCTGCTGGGGCCGCTGCCGCATCCATGGCCCGAGTGGATGGCGGCCAGCGGCCCGGGCTGGACGAGCTGGGCCACCGTGGACCGCCAGCTGCTGCAGTGGGACCTCCACCGGGTGCCGCTCGAACCGCTGGAGGTGATGCAGGGACTGCTGGATGGCCGGGCCCTGGTGCTGGTGGGCCAGCGCGGAGCGCCTGTGCAGCTGGCGGGGTTCACCCCCCAGGTGCGGGTGGATCTGGCCGATCCGCTCCTTTCCGACCCGTTGCCGCTCTACGCGCCCCTGCGCCAGCCCCTGCCCAACAGCCCCCAGTACGGCGAGCATCTGCTCGATCACTGCCGCCGTCTGGTGCTGGGCCAGGCTGGCCTGACGATCGTGCTCGTCGATGAGGCTGGCCTGCGCCTGCCGCTGGCGGCGGCGCTGGCGGCCGAGTTCGGCACGCGGGTGTGCC
This sequence comes from Cyanobium sp. ULC065, assembly GCF_977927515.1. The sequence continues at coordinate 3,038,815 of NZ_OZ376393.1, forward strand.
ATCAGGACACAGCCCCGGAGAGCAATGGTGTGATCTGCTGCGGCTGGAGCTGGTGGCTGGAGCATCAGGAGCGATTGCCGGTGCCCTGCCAGGTGGTGGTCGGTCCACTGCCGATCGCCAGCCTGGAAGACCCGCTGACCGCCGCCCGGGTGATGCGGCTGCGCCAGCAGGGACGCGACTGGTTCCGCGAACTGCTGCTGCCCGAAGCGCTTGATCGACTGCAGCGCGGCCTGGCCAGCCTCAGGCGCGGAGGGGCGGGACGACTGGCTGTGCTGGATGGCCGGGTCCGCAGCCGCAGCTGGGGGCGGCAGGTGTTGCGTGCCCTGGAACCCTGGGTGGCCCTGAATCGCCTGCTCCCGGGCTGAGCCGCCAGCTGCAGATACGCCCGGTGGCCACCTCTACGCTGCATCGCAATGGGAGCAGAACGGTCATGGGTGAAGCAAGGCGGAGGGCGCAACAGGGTCTGCCACCACGCCAGAAGGCCAAGCCATCCGCAGCCAAGGACGCCTCACCACGCCTGGTGGAATGGTTTCCGCTCACGCGCGACCAGGCCGATCGCTTCGTGAAGCTCACCACCCGCGGCGCCTGGGTCGGCATTGGCTCACTGGTCCTCTTCTGGGTGGTCGTGCGCTTCATCGGCCCGGCCGCCGGCTGGTGGCAACTGTCCGACACCCCCTGAGACATCGCCCTGACATCCACCCCCTGGCCGCCGCAGGCGTTCCTGCTGAGCGCCGCAGGTGTACCCGCTGAGCACCACAGACGTCACCGCCTGCTGACGCGCCACTATGAACGGTCGCAACAATCGGAAGAAAACCTTATGATCGGGCGGACCAACGGTTCCGCGTGATGTTTACCCGTCTGGCTGAGCAATACCGCTCGCTGGCTCAGGATCTCGTCATGAGCCTTCAGGCTCTTGCCAGCAGCCTGCAGCGCAAAGGGCTGGTGGCCACCTGCTACGTCTGCGGAGACGGCCAGGAGCGGCAAGGCGCTTCCTTCGTTGCAGACCTGGGGGATACCCACACCATCCGCTTTCTGGTGTCTGACTGCGGCATCAGCTGGGTGGAATCGCGCAATGGTCACGAGCTGGTACGGCTGGACGGGGCCGATGCGATCCAGGAACTGCAACGGGTGACCGCCTTCCTGCAACAGGTTCCCGCCGACGGCAACGCCATAAAGACTGCGGACCAACGGCAGGCTGTGCTGATCAGCGCAACGTCCCAACCCCTCGAGGAATTGGTGGGGTGACCAGCTCGGCTGAGCGGGTGAGCCGCTGGCGTTCTGGGGACAGTCGACCCACGGGTGTACGCCTCTGCTCAACTTCTGAGCTGCAGAGCTGCTCGTGTACTGACCGGAAGGCTGGTTCTTCGGAAGGCTGAATTGTGCCCAGGCGAGGCCCAGGACGCCTCAGCACTGGACCGGTGAGCTGGACAGCTGGCTGGGAATCGGAGGGAGCGTTCCAGCTGCGGCCAGCTTTCAGGCCGATGGCTGGCCTGCCCAGGCTCTCGTTGCCGTCGAGACTTCACCTGGATTTCCGCACCACGCTGGGGCGATCCGGGCTCTCTGTCGATGCCCGAATCACCCTTTCAATCCCCCGCCCCGCTGATACGGCTGGAATGGTGGGGCTGGGCCTGCGGCCTGCCCTCAGCGCGCAGCCAGACCAGCCACCTCCACGGCGTCATCCGCGTCGGAGCCGTCGTCGGCCTCAGCCTCAGCCGCAGCCAACTTTGCCGCCGCCGCCAGGGGCTTGACGGAGTTGGCCGTCACATCGGCGCCTTCGGTGAGCTTGCGGCGCACGATCGCTTCGATCGCCTCCTTCTGGGTGGGGTTCTGCTCCAACCAGGTGATGGTGTTGTCGCGCCCCTGGCCGATGTTGTCGCCCTCGTAGCTGTACCAGGCACCCTTGCGGACCACCACGGCCGTTTCCTCGGCCAGATCCAGCAGACAGCCCAGGGTGCTGATGCCGCGGCCAAAGAGAATGTCGAACTCAGCGATGCGGAAGGGGGGCGCCACTTTGTTCTTCGCCACCTTCACCTTGGCCCGGATGCCGTACTCCTCGGTGCCACGCTTGAGGGTCTGAATGCGGCGGATGTCGAGGCGAACCGAGGCGTAGAACTTGAGCGCGTTGCCTCCCGTGGTGGTTTCCGGGTTGCCGTAGGTCACTCCGATCTTTTGCCGCAACTGGTTCAGGAAAATCACCGTGCAGCCGGATTTGCCGATGTTGCCGGTGATCTTGCGCATGGCCTGACTCATCAGACGGGCCTGACTGCCCACCGCCAGGTCGCCCATCTCCCCTTCGATCTCCGCCCGTGGGGTGAGCGCCGCCACCGAGTCGACCACAACGATGTCGACGGCCGCAGAACGCACCAGCTGATCCACGATCTCGAGCGCCATTTCGCCGGTGTCCGGCTGGGAGACCAGCAGGTTCTCCACATCGACCCCGAGGGCCGCCGCATAGACCGGATCCAGGGCATGCTCGGCGTCGACGAAGGCCGCCACGCCACCACGGCGCTGGGCTTCGGCGATCGCATGCAGCGTGAGCGTGGTTTTCCCCGAACTCTCGGGGCCGTAGATCTCCACCACCCGGCCCTTGGGATAGCCGCCACCGAGGGCAAGATCAAGAGTGAGCGCGCCGGTGGAAACGGTTTCGACCCGCATGCGGGAAGCATCCCCGAGGCGCATGATCGAACCCTTGCCGAAGTTGCGCTCGATCTGACCGAGTACGAGGTCAAGGGCCTTGTCGCGGGCGGCGGCGGCGGAACCGAGGGCGGCGGCCGACGATCCGGCGGCGGCGGAGCGGGGATGAGCGGCCCTGAGGTCGGTGCTCTTGGGGTCGGCAGGCATGGTCAACGGTGGGTGAGAGAACAGGCCGCTGATCGAGACGTCCGAAGCGGGACATCCTGCGGCCTCAAAGGCACAGGTGCCACCGAATCGGGTGGACGTATCAGGCCGGCGCGCCGGACAGGAATTAGTACAGGCGTACGCTAGCGGATCAGGGCCAGGTCGCCAAGGGGGCCGCGAACCGCTCCGGGCGGAGCAGGGCGATGCCCGGCGGCAGGCCGGTCAGATCAGCCGCGCGCACGTACCCCCACGACACCAGAAAGCAGCGCACGGAGGTCAATCCCGGTGTGGCCCGCACCTGCTCCAGGGTGGGGCGCCTGTCTTCGATGAACCAGATCGGCCTGTTCAGCGACCGCAACTGGAGCAGAACCTCGGGCTTCGGCCCCTGCTCATGACCGAACAGCTGCCAGGGCTCAAGGCCCTCGGCAGAGAGCAGCTCAGCGGCGAAGGCCGCCCCCTTGGTGGTCAGCACCGCCCAATCGGCCGCCTCGCCGCTCAGGGCCCGCAGCCGCTCCGGCACGCCGGGGTAGGGGCGATGCAGCGCAAGCCAGGCGCTGCGGTCGGTGGCGATGGCCTCGCGGCGCACGAGCTCCAGCACCTCCTGCAGCTGGGAGGGCTGCCACTCCCAGCGCTCCAGAGCACGGTCCAGAGCACCGCCGTAGTCAGCCAGGGTGTCGCTGAGCCGATGGTCGTCGCGGCCCAGCTCAGCGGCCAGCAGCACCATCTCCCAGCCCTTGTGGATCAGGGGCCGCAGCTGGGCAAAGCCGGGCGGCGCCGACACGGGCAGATGAAGGTCGGGGCGCAGCCGCAGAGCAGCCCGGCGGGCGCTCCACCAGTACTCGGCCATGCCGTCGACCAGCACCCCGTCAAAATCGAACACCAGCAGGGGGCTGGAGGACACAGGGGAGCTCAAAGGAGTGTCAGAACTGGGCCGCTAGGATTCGAACCTAGGAATGGCGGGACCAAAACCCGCTGCCTTACCACTTGGCGACGGCCCAACGCGCAGTTGTGGGGTGGTCCGGGGAAGAGGGCCCGCAGGCCGCCAACGCAGTGGAACACCCGACGCCCGGGATCCAGATAGTTACCCACAGCGAGCCGTCCTTCGTCAATCTCCCGCTGTGCCGACAGGGATCACGGCAGCTGATGGCAGCGCTCAGCGCGGGAACACACGCAACCGCAGCTCCCCGCCGCTGCCGAACTCGGCACAGCGCAATCCATAGCGGCGCACCTGCTCCGCCTGAATCTGGCGGACGCGGGCGCTGCGGGGCAGCAACTCCACCGGGCAGCCGCGGGGCACCACCACCTGCTCCACAGCCAGACGGCATTCCTCCATGGCGCCGTAGGCGTCGTCCGGCAGTACCTGCAGCGGCGCCACCCCATCCGGCTGGCGCCGCTGCAGCAGCCGCTCGAGACCTCGCTGGATCTGATGCAGGCTGTCGGACTTGATCACCAGGATCGGCACGCCGTGGAGCTGGGCCTGCCGCCGCACCTCCGGGTCCTGGCCCAGCTGGTTGCGCACGGTGAGCACCGCATCCGCCTGCTCCAGATCAACAACCTGCTCAACGGCATAGCGGCGGCTGCGCACCGCCTGATCCAGCAGCGCAGCGCTGATGCCGCAGCTGAACAGGCGCAGGGTCGTCGCTGCCGGCTCCACCGCTGGGCGCCGGTGCGGCGCGGGCATGGATGGGTCGGGCAGCGGCACCGGCGCCAGGGGCGGGGCCGGATCCGGCCGCCGTAGCTCGCGGCGTGGCGCTGGTAGCTCCGCGCGCGTCAAGCGGGGTGGGGCCGGAGGAGTGGCCGCGTCTTCGAGCCGCACGCGGCCGGAAGCATCGCATTCGCGCACTTGGGGGCGGGCAGGCTGCCCCCGAAGCTGGAAATCCACCGTGCGGGCCACGTCACGGTGCACCAGCCAACGGCTGCGGCTGTGCATCTCCACCGCCAGCGGGAAGGTGGGGTCGGCGCAGCGCTCCAGCACGGTCTTCTGGGAGCCGCGCCGCCGCGCTTCCTCATCACCGAGCGTGACTGACTGAATGCCGCCGATCAGGTCGCAGAGGGTGGGGTTCTTGATCAGGTTGGCCAACTCATTGCCGTGGGCCGTGGCCACCAGCTGGACCCCCCGTTCGGCGATCGTGCGGGCCGCCTGAGCCTCCAGCAACGTGCCGATCTCATCGATCACGATGACTTCCGGCATGTGGTTCTCCACCGCCTCGATCATCACCTGATGCTGCAGCTCGGGGCGCGCCACCTGCATGCGGCGGGCCCGGCCGATGGCGGGGTGGGGAATGTCACCGTCGCCGGCGATCTCGTTGCTCGTGTCGATCACCACCACGCGGCGTTCCAGGTCGTCCGCCAGCACACGGGCAATCTCCCGCAGGGCCGTGGTCTTGCCGACACCGGGACGCCCCATCAGCAGCAGCGACTGACCGGTATCCAGCAGATCCCGCACCATCGCCACCGTGCCGTACACAGCGCGGCCCACCCGGCAGGTGAGACCCACCACATCGCCGGTGCGGTTGCGGATGGCGCTGATGCGGTGCAGGGTGCGCTCGATGCCCGCCCGGTTGTCGCCGCCGAAATGGCCGAGCCGTTCCACCACGGCCGCCAGGTCCGAGCGGTCGATCGGCTGATCGGTGAGGGCAATGGCGCGCCCGGGGTAGCGGGCCTCAGGACAGCGACCAAGATCCAGCACCACCTCGAGCAGCTGGTCGCGGCTCTCCGCGGCGGCGAAGGCCTCGCGCACCCGCTCCGGCAGCACCGCCAGCAGCGCTTCGAGATCGTCGGTCACCCGGTGCGGCGAAAGGGCGACCTCAGGGGCGCCGGCGTGAGCCAGGGCGAGGGGGGCAGCGTCGGGAGCTTGCATGACCCATCACTCCAGGACTGCCGTTCTAGCCATCAGGAAGCCAGCCACGGGCCGACCAGCGCCCGGGCCCTTGCCAGCGCCTCGGTCCAGAGGTCCGCATCGTCAAGCAGCCGTGTGCCCCGCCGCTCGGCCTCCACCAGCAGCGGCTGCAGCTGACGGCGCGCCATCCCGCCGAAGGCCACACCGGCGCTGAGGCGCCGCGCCTCCGCCGCCGAGCCCGCCAGACGACGCAGCAGCTCCAGGGTGTGGCCGTTGGTGCCACCCGCCAGTTGCAGGGGCCCCGGTGGTGCCCAGGGCCGCAGCGCCGCCAGCAGCCGCACCGCGGCATGGGCCGTACCGTCCCCCACATCGCCGCTCATCGGCCGGCCATCGAGCTGCCAGAGGGGCCGCAACCCCGCCGCTCTAAGGCGCGCGAACCGCTGCCAGAGCTCCGCCGCCAGACCCTCCACCCCTGGACGTTCCATGCCTGCAGATTCCGCACCTGAACCGTCCACGCCGTCAGCCACCGCCTGCCTGCGGCCGTTGGAGGGCGCTTCCCAGCCGCAACTCACCGACAGGCGCTGCAGGGGCAGTCGCGCAGCCACCACCTGGTCGAGACGCTGAGCGAAAGCGGCGCCTCGGCCCGGCTGGGTGTGAATCTCCACCGCATCCGGCCGCAGCGCTTCCAGCAGAGGGGTCACAGCCTCCGCCGGCAGCGCATGCTCCCTGGCCGCGATCAGGCCGAGGGGGCAGGCCGGCAGGCAGCGGCCGCAGCCGTAGCAGCGCTCGTCGATCACACCGCCGCTCTCGCCGATGGCCAGGGCCGGGCACACCCGCGCGCAGGGTCGGGGGCAGGACGGCGGACAACGCTCCGGATCGAAGTGGGCCTTGCGGAAATGGGGGTCGGCGCCATCGCTGAGGCTCAGCATCAGCCAGGGGGGACAGCCGCCAGCGGAGCGCTCCAGACCCCAGGCGATGCCGCGCCGCGCTGCCACCACCACAGCGGGATCGGCAGCCACATCGATCGCCTGAACACCCGCCAGGGTGTAGATGCCGCAGAGATCGACGATCGCAGCCAGATCCTGGTTGCTGGCGCCGCAGATCAACTTGACCCAGCGGCCGGAGCGCAGCGCTTGCTCAGGCGGCAACGCACTGATCGAGCGGATGCCAGCGCAGCGACCTCGAGCCACCCATTTCCGCCACGATGCGCAGGCGCGGCTCCCTCTGGGTGAGCCCGCACAGGGCCGAGAGCTCTGCGGCGGAAAGCACCTGGGCTTCCAGCAGCCAGAGCAGGATCGGTTTGGTGCCTTCCAGCAGGGGGCCGAGCTGGGGCATCACCTGTTGGACGTCACCGACGGCAGCGGCATTGCCAACGCTGTGGTGGCCAAGGTGCGGCGGACGGATGCCGTGCGACTGGAGCAGGAACACTTCGGGATCACCGAGGCCGCGGGCTGAGGTCATCTGTGCGCGGTAGCCGGCGGCGCGCAGACGCCGCATCAGCCGTGTCTCCGCACCACCTTCCAGGGGGGCATAGAGGGCCAGGGCACCAGCCTTCTCCAGATCCTCCCGAAAGCGACGGCCGGTAAGAAGGAGCGGCATGGAGGGCAGTGCCAGGAACGGCGGCAGTCTGGCAGGACGCTTTCAGGAATAGGGGGTCGGACCATGCGGTACTGTGGATTCTTGTGCATGTGTTCTGTGCCCGTCCGCTAGCCGGGCCTCCGGAACCTTGCGCGGGTCCACCGCTGTCGGTGGATCCTCCCGGCCAGTTCGGCAACGAGCAGCTCTGCTGCCTCACCGCCGACGGGAAACTCGCCGTCCTCCGGCTACGGCCCGACGGAAAAGTCCCAGCCTGCTGTTTCGCCCACCGCTAGCCCCCGGCCCTGCCTGCCCGTCAGGCCATGGCCGGATGCTCCGTTTCCACGGGATCCAGTCAAGCGGATCCAGCGCGTTCATCGATTCAGCCTCCAGGCGGCCCGTCATCTCCGGATGGTCTCGGCCGTGGTCCTGCTGGCGTTCTTCCCCCCATGTCCATCGGCATCCTCGGCAAGAAATTGGGCATGTCCCAGTTCTTCGCCCCCGACGGCAAGTCCATCCCGGTCACCGTGATCGAGGCGGGCCCCTGCCGCATCACCCAACTCAAAACCCCTGCCACCGACGGCTACACCGCCGCTCAGATTGGCTTTGGCGACATTCGCGAGAAGCTCGTCAACCGCCCGGCTGCGGGTCACCTGGCCAAATCCGGCAGTGAGCCCCTGCGGCACCTCACCGAATACCGGCTCGATTCTGTCGAAGGCCTCGAACTCGGTGGCACGATCACGGTCGAAGGCTTCGAGCCCGGCCAGAAAGTCGATGTCAGCGGTGACACGATCGGCCGCGGTTTCAGTGGTTACCAGAAGCGCCACGGCTTCAGCCGCGGTCCAATGACGCACGGTTCCAAGAACCACCGCGAACCCGGATCCACCGGCGCCGGCACCACCCCCGGTCGGGTCTACCCCGGCAAACGGATGGCAGGCCGCTACGGCGGCAAGCAGATCACCACAAAGGGTCTCGTCATTCTCAAGGTGGATGTCGAGCGCAACCTCCTGGTGGTGAAGGGTTCGGTGCCCGGCAAGCCCGGCGCCCTGCTCAACATCCGACCCGCTCGGCGGGTCGGTGACAAGGTCGCGAACTGAGGATGTCAGCCATGGTCAACTGTGTCGTTCGTGATTGGCAGGGCAAGGAAGCCGGCAAGGCCAGCCTTGATCTGAGGGTCGCCAAGGAAGCCTCGGCCGGCGGCCTGCTGCAGCGCGCGGTCGTGCGCCAGCTCGCCCACGCCCGCCAGGGCACGGCCAGCAGCCTCACCCGCGCCGAAGTGCGTGGTGGCGGCCGCAAGCCCTACAAACAGAAAGGAACGGGTCGTGCCCGCCAGGGCTCGATCCGCACCCCGCTCCGCCCCGGTGGCGGCGTGGTGTTCGGGCCCAAGCCCCGCACCTACAGCCTGGCGATGAACCGCAAGGAACGTCGCCTGGCGCTGCGCACCGCCCTGATCAGCCGGGCCGCCGACATGGTGGTGGTGCAAGGCTTCGGCGCGGCGCTGGAGCAGCCGAAAACCCGCGAAATCGTCGCTGCTCTGCAGCGCTGGGACATCCCCGCCGGCGCCAAGGTGCTGCTGGTGCTGGATGCCCCCACCGATGTGGTCCGCCTGTCGGTCCGCAACCTCGAAAACGTGAAACTGATCGCCGCCGATCAGCTGAATGTCTTCGACTTGCTCAACGCCAGGAAGCTGGTGCTCAGCGAGGAAGCTCTCGCCAAGATCCAGGAGGTCTACGGAGATGACTGAACGTTTCGCCAACCGGCTGGCGGATGTGATCCGGCGCCCGCTGATCACCGAGAAAGCCACCCGCGCGCTCGAACTCAACCAGTACACCTTTGAGGTGGACCCCAGGGCTGCCAAGCCCGACATCAAGGCCGCCGTCGAGCACCTCTTCGATGTGCGCGTCATCGGCGTGAGCACCATGAATCCCCCTCGCCGTGCCCGGCGGGTCGGACGCTTCGCCGGCAAGCGCGCCCAGGTGAAAAAGGCGGTGGTGCGGCTCGCCGCAGGCAATGCCATCCAGCTGTTCCCCGAGGCCTGAGGGTTCTGAATCGTTATGGCAATCCGCAACTACCGTCCCTACACCCCCGGCACCCGCACCCGGGTCGCCAGCGACTTCAGCGAAGTCACTGAGCGCAAGCCCGAACGCAGCCTGGTGGTGGCCAAGCACCGCCGCAAAGGCCGCAACAACCGGGGCGTGATCACCTGCCGCCACCGTGGCGGTGGCCACAAGCGCCTCTATCGCCTGGTGGATTTCCGCCGCGACAAGCACGGCGTGGAGGCCCGCGTGGCCGCCATCCACTACGACCCGCACCGCAACGCGCGTCTGGCTCTGCTCTTCTACACCGATGGTGAGAAGCGCTACATCCTTGCTCCTGCAGGCATCGAAGTCGGCCAAACGGTGGTGTCCGGCCCCGGATCCCCGATTGAAACCGGCAATGCCCTGCCGCTCTCCTCGATTCCTCTGGGCTCCGCCGTCCACAACGTCGAGCTCTACGCCGGACGCGGTGGCCAGATGGTTCGCACCGCCGGCGCCAGCGCCCAGGTGATGGCCAAGGAAGGCGATTACGTCGCCCTCAAGCTGCCGTCCACCGAGGTTCGTCTCGTGCGGCGGGAGTGCTACGCCACCCTCGGGGAAGTGGGCAACGCTGAAGTTCGCAACACGAGCCTCGGCAAAGCCGGTCGCAAGCGCTGGCTGGGGCGTCGCCCCGAAGTGCGCGGCAGTGTGATGAACCCCTGCGACCACCCCCACGGTGGTGGTGAGGGACGCGCACCGATCGGCCGCTCCGGCCCGGTCACCCCCTGGGGCAAACCGGCCCTGGGCCTCAAAACCCGGAAGCGGAACAAACCCAGCAATCGGTTTGTCCTGCGGAAACGTCGCCGCACCTCCAAACGGAGCCGTGGCGGACGGGATTCCTGATGGTCAACACTGTTTTGCTGTCTGCTTAAACCGCCATGGGACGTTCACTCAAAAAAGGACCATTCGTCGCCGACCACCTGCTGCGCAAGGTCGAAGCGCAGAACAGCGCTGGCGACAAAACCGTGATCAAAACCTGGTCGCGGGCTTCCACCATCCTGCCGATGATGATCGGCCACACGATTGCCGTTCACAACGGCAAGAGCCACGTGCCGGTGTATGTCACCGAGCAGATGGTGGGCCACAAGCTGGGGGAATTCGCCCCCACCCGCACCTTCCGGGGTCACATCAAAGACAAAAAAGGTGCCCGTTAAGGAGCGACACACCATGGCCAACCCTTCCCCCAGCTCAGAAGCCCGCGCCCACGGCCGCTACATCCGCGGATCCGTTTCCAAGGTGCGCCGGGTGCTCGACCAGATCCGCGGCCGCTCCTATCGCGAGGCGCTGATCCTGCTCGAGTTCATGCCTTACCGCTCCACCGGACCGATCACCAAGGTGCTCCGTTCGGCGGTCGCCAATGCGGAACACAACCTTGGTCTTGATCCCGCTTCCCTGGTGATCAGCACCGCGATCGCCGACATGGGTCCTTCCCTGAAGCGATTCCGTCCCCGCGCCCAGGGGCGGGCTTACGCGATCAAGAAACAAACCTGCCACATCAGCATTGCTGTGGCGTCCACTTCCGCCTGACCCCCGAGGACACCGCCCGATGGGACACAAGATCCATCCAACCGGATTGCGCCTGGGGATCACCCAGGACCACCGCTCCCGCTGGTATGCCCCCAGCAAGACCTATCCGATTCTTCTCCAGGAAGACGATCGGATTCGTCGCTTCATCCACAAGAAATACGCCAGCGCCGGCATCTCCGACGTGCTGATCGCCCGCAAGGCCGATCAACTCGAAGTGGAGCTCAAAACGGCACGCCCCGGCGTGCTGGTCGGCCGCCAGGGCAGCGGCATCGAAGAGCTTCGTGCCGGCATCCAGACCACGCTCGGCGACCGCCAGCGCCAGGTGCGCATCAATGTCGTTGAGGTGGAGCGGGTCGACGCTGACGCCTACCTGCTGGCCGAATACATCGCTCAGCAACTGGAAAAGCGGGTCGCCTTCCGCCGCGTCATGCGGATGACGGTGCAGCGCGCCCAGCGGGCCGGTGTGCTCGGGCTGAAAATCCAGGTGAGCGGTCGTCTCAACGGCGCCGAAATCGCCCGGACGGAATGGACCCGCGAAGGCCGCGTGCCCCTGCACACGCTGCGCGCCGACATCGATTACGCCACCAAGGTGGCCACCACCACCTACGGGGTGCTGGGCATCAAGGTCTGGGTGTTCAAAGGAGAGGTGCTTCCTGGGCAGAAGGAGCAACTGCCCGCTGGTGGAGCACCCAGGCGCCGGAGCAGCCGGCGGCCCCAACAGTTCGAAGACCGCTCGAACGAGGAGTGATCAGGAGGCCTGAACCATGCTGAGTCCCAAACGCGTCAAATTCCGCAAACAACAGCGAGGTCGCATGCGCGGCGTCGCCACCCGGGGCAACACGATTGCCTTCGGTGAGTTTGCCCTCCAGGCCCAGGAATGTGGCTGGATCACTTCTCGCCAGATCGAAGCCAGTCGTCGGGCGATGACCCGCTATGTCAAGCGGGGAGGAAAGATCTGGATCCGGATCTTCCCCGACAAGCCGGTCACCATGCGCCCCGCCGAAACCCGTATGGGTTCCGGTAAAGGCAACCCTGAATTCTGGGTGGCGGTGATCAAACCCGGCCGGATTCTCTTTGAGATGGGCGGGCCTGAAATCACCCCGGCCATCGCCAAGGAGGCCATGCGCCTGGCGCAGTACAAGCTGCCGGTCAAGACGAAGTTCCTCGCCTTGGCCGACCAGGAGCCGGAAGCTTCCCCCGAACCCTCTCTCGCCCTGGAGTCCTGAACATGGCACGTCCTGCCATCGCCGAGGTGCGAACCCTCACCGATGCCGAATTGGTCGAACAGATCGGCGGTTGCCGCCGTGAACTGTTCAACCTCCGCTTCCAGCGGGCCACCCGCCGGCTGGAGCAACCGCACCTGTTCAAGCAGAGCCGCACCAAGCTGGCTCAGCTGTTGACGGTGCAGCAGGAGCGGCAACGCTCCGCTCCCTCCGCCTCCTGATCCCCCACCACCCCATGGCACTCAAGGAAAGGGTCGGCACCGTCGTCAGCGACAAGATGGAAAAAACGGTGGTGGTCGCGGTGGAGAACCGCTTCCCCCATCCCATCTATCAAAAGACCGTCAGCCGCACCACCCGCTACAAGGCCCACGACGAAGACAACCGTTGTCGGGTCGGTGATCGCGTCCGCATCACCGAAACCCGTCCCCTCAGCCGCACCAAGCGCTGGGCGGTGGCGGAAGTTCTCACCCCATCCGGCGCGAGCTGAGGAGGTCACACCATGATTCAGCAGGAAACCTTCCTCAATGTCGCTGACAACAGCGGCGCCAAGCGCATCCAGTGCATCCGTGTGCTGGGCACCAACCGCCGATATGCCCACGTCGGCGATGTGATCGTCGCTGCCGTCAAAGACGCCATGCCCAACATGGGGGTGAAGAAGTCGGACGTCGTCAAGGCTGTGGTGGTGCGCACCCGCGCCACGCTGCGCCGCGACACGGGCAACTCGATCCGCTTCGACGACAACGCCGCCGTGATCCTCGGCAACGACAACAACCCGAAGGGCACGCGTGTGTTCGGTCCGGTCGCCCGTGAACTGCGCGAGCGCAACTTCACCAAGATCGTGTCACTCGCCCCGGAGGTGATCTGAAATGGCCGCCGCAACACCCCAGCCACGGCCCGCCAAGCGGGTCAAGATGCGCATCCGCAAAGGTGACACCGTCAAGGTGATCGCTGGCAAGGACAAGGGAAAAACCGGTGAAGTCCTGCGCACCCTTCCTTACGAGAACCGCGTGGTGGTGCAGGGGATCAACCTGCGCACCCGTCACGTGAAGCCCACCCAGGAAGGCGAAACCGGCCGGATCGTCACGGAAGAAGCCTCTGTGCATGCTTCGAATGTGATGGTGTTCTCCACCAGCCAGAACGTTCCCAGCCGTGTCGCCATTGCCATCCAGGCCGACGGCACCAAGAAGCGCCGCCTCACCAAGACCGGCGAACTGCTCGATTGAGCACATCCTCGATTCGGTGGCCTCGGCCATGGAGTCACCTCCCCCGCCCGTCCCTGCACTCCCCGTTCCTGTCCGCCTTCTGACAACGCCCAGAAGCGAATTTCCCCCACCCCGCCATGTCACTCAAACAGCGCTACCGGGAGACGATCCAGCCCAAGCTGCTGAAGGATCTCAGCCTCTCCAACATTCATGAGGTTCCCAAGGTGATGAAAGTCACCGTGAACCGAGGTCTCGGCGAGGCCGCCCAGAACGCCAAGGCCCTTGAGGCTTCGATCGCTGAACTGGCCACGATCACCGGTCAGAAGGTGGTGGTGACCCGTGCCAAGAAGGCCATCGCCAGCTTCAAGATCCGCCAGGGCATGCCGATCGGCGTCGCCGTCACCCTTCGTGGTGACCGGATGTATGCCTTCCTCGAGCGCCTGATCCATCTGGCCTTGCCCCGCATCCGCGATTTCCGCGGTGTGAGCCCCAAGAGTTTCGATGGACGGGGGAATTACACCCTTGGAGTCCGGGAACAGATCATCTTTCCGGAAATCTCCTACGACAAGATCGATGCCATCCGGGGCATGGACATCACCATCGTGACCAGTGCCCGTAACGACGAAGAGGGCCGGGCCCTCCTCCGCGAGATGGGAATGCCGTTCCGCAGCAACTGAGCCCTCTTCGGACCCCCAACATGGCCAACCACGACCCGATTTCAGACATGCTCACCCGCATTCGTAATGCGAGTGAGAAAAAGCATCAGACCACCAAGGTGCCTGCTTCCCGCCTGTCGCACAGCATCGCCAAAGTGCTGCAGCAGGAAGGGTTCATTGCCCAGATCAGCGAAGAAGGTGAAGGGGTGCAAAGGCATCTCGTTCTTGAGCTGAAATACAGCGGCAAGCATCGTCAGCCCACGATCCGCTCCGTCAAGCGCGTCAGCAAGCCGGGTCTGCGGATCTACAAGAACACACGTCAACTCCCCAAGGTGCTGGGTGGTCTCGGCGTCGCGATCATTTCCACCTCCAAGGGTGTGATGAGCGACCGTGACGCCCGTAAGCAGGGTGTCGGCGGTGAAGTCCTCTGCTACATCTACTGAAAAGGGAGTTGATTCATGTCACGTATTGGTAAAGCACCGATCCCGATCCCCGACAAGGTGACCGTGAGCCTCAACGGCCTCTCGGTCCATGTCAAGGGGCCCAAAGGCGAACTGAACCGCACCCTCCCTGAAGGTGTCCAGATTCGCCAGGAAGACAACACGCTCGTTGTTGCCCCTTCCACAGCCACCCGCCGCTCGCGGGAGCGCCACGGACTCTGCCGTACGCTGGTGGCCAACATGGTCGAAGGGGTGAGCAAAGGCTTCACCCGCAAGCTCGAAATCGTGGGCGTGGGCTACCGGGCCCAAGTTCAGGGTACGAAGCTCGTGGTGAGCGCCGGCTACAGCCACCCGGTCGAAGTGGTGCCCCCCGAAGGCATCGTCTTCACCGTGGAGGGCAACACCCAGGTGCTGGTCTCCGGTTTCGACAAGGAACTGGTCGGCAACGAAGCGGCCAAGGTCCGCGCCATTCGTCCTCCTGAGCCCTACAAGGGCAAGGGCATCAAGTACGAGGGCGAGCGCATTCTGCGCAAGGCCGGCAAAACCGGTAAGAAATGAGGCCTGCCTGAGCGTCCCACCCCTCCACTCCCATGTCCACCGTTTCCCGCAAAGCCCAGACCCAGAAGCGTCACCGCCGTCTGCGTCGCCATCTCACCGGATCCGCCGCCCGTCCGCGGCTGGCGGTGTTCCGCTCCAACAATCACATCTACGCCCAGGTCATCGACGACGACGCACAGAGCACGCTCTGTGCCGCTTCGACGCTCGACAAAGATCTGCGCACCAGCCTGACCGCCAGCTCCACCTGCGATGCCTCCGTGGCCGTGGGTCAACTGGTGGCCCAACGTGCCCTCGCCAAAGGCATTCAACAGGTGGTGTTCGATCGTGGCGGCAACCTCTATCACGGCCGCGTCAAGGCCCTTGCCGACGCTGCCCGTGAAGCGGGCCTTCAGTTCTGAACCGGATCCAACCATGACCGAAATCAACGAAACGATCCAGTCCAGCGACGTGCCAGCGGCGGCTGAAGGCCAGCCCGAACAGCGGCGCGGTGGCGGTGGCGGCAAAGGCGGCGATCGTCGCGGCGGCAGCGGCGGTGGTCGCCGTGGTGAAGGGCGGCGCGGCGGTCAGGAGCGCGACTCCGAATGGCAGGAGCGTGTGGTCCAGATCCGCCGGGTCTCCAAAACCGTCAAAGGCGGTAAGAAGATGAGCTTCCGCGCCATCATCGTGGTCGGCAACGAACGCGGTCAGGTCGGTGTGGGCGTCGGTAAGGCCGGCGATGTCATCGGTGCCGTCCGCAAGGGCGTGGCCGACGGCAAGAAGCACCTCGTCAAGGTTCCGCTCACCCGCACCAGCTCGATTCCCACCGAGAGCCGTGGGGTCGATGGCGCTGCCAGCGTGCTCATGCGCCCGGCCGCCCCGGGCACCGGCGTGATCGCAGGCGGCTCCATCCGCACCGTGCTTGAGCTCGCGGGCATCAAGAACGTGCTGGCGAAGCGCCTGGGCAGCAAGACGCCCCTCAACAATGCCCGCGCCGCCATTGAGGCGCTGCAGGCGCTCCGCACCCACAAGGAAACCGCCAAGGAACGGGGCATCTCCCTCGAGCAGATTTACTCCTGAGCCCCATGACCCACACTCTCCAGTCCCTCAAGCCCCAGGCCGGTGCCCGGCGCCGCAAGCTCCGCAAAGGCCGCGGCATCGCCGCCGGTCAGGGTGCCAGCTGCGGCTTCGGCATGCGCGGACAGAAGTCCCGCTCCGGCAGCCCCACCCGCCCCGGCTTTGAAGGCGGCCAGATGCCGCTCTACCGGCGGGTCCCCAAGCTCAAGCACTTCCCACTGGTGAACCCCAAGTCGTTCACCGTGCTGAACGTGGCCAAGCTGTCGGGCCTCAAGGCCGGCAGCACCGTCAACCTGGATGTGCTGGTGAAAGAAGGGCTGGTCACCAGCCCTAAGCACCCTCTGAAGATCCTCGGCGACGGCGATCTCAGTGTGAAACTGACCGTTCAGGCTGCTGCTTTCACTGCGTCTGCCCGTGAAAAGATCGAAGCCGCTGGTGGCACCTGCGAGCTCACCTGACCCCATCTCCACACCCCGCCAGCCATGCTGGTGGGGTTTCCTGGTCTCAGAGCCGTCTGCCACCGTCCTGCGGAACGGCAGGCGGCTTTCGTGTCACTCCGCAGCGTCTCCTTTCTGCCTCCCCACCGCCTGAGAACACACCATGCTCCTTAGCCGGGGGCGCAATCCCAGCGCCGGCGAAATCCTCACCCAGCTGATCCAGTCCAAGGGTCTCCGTGACCGGGTGCTCACCACGCTTGGCTTGCTGCTGTTGGTGCGCCTGGGGATTTACATCCCCGTTCCCGGCATCGACCGGGTGGCCTTCCAGCAGTTCATCCAGCAGGGCGGCCAGCTGATCGGCTTCCTCGACATCTTCACGGGTGGGGGCATCTCCACCCTTGGTGTGTTCGCGCTTGGCATCCTGCCGTTCATCAACGCCTCGATCATTCTTCAGCTCCTCACGGCGGCGGTGCCCCAGCTGGAGGACCTCCAGAAG
Organism: Cyanobium sp. ULC065; assembly: GCF_977927515.1. The sequence continues at coordinate 3,055,734 of NZ_OZ376393.1, forward strand.
AACGAAGGGGAAGCCGGCCGGCGCAAGATCGCTCAGATCACCCGCTATGTGGCACTGGGTTGGGGGATCCTGCAGAGCACGGTCTTCGCCCTGATCCTGCGGCAATACGCCATCCCGGGAGTGTCAGCTCCTGTGTTCGTCATCCAGACCTCCCTCGCACTTGTGGCGGGATCGATGGTGGTGATGTGGATCAGCGAAGTGATCACCGAGCGGGGGATCGGCCAGGGAGCGTCGCTGGTGATCTTTGTGAACATTGTGGCCACGCTGCCGCGTGCCCTTGGCTCCACCGTGGAGCTGGCCCAGAGCGGCGACCGGGCCACCGTGGGCGGGATCGTGGTGCTGGTGCTGATTTTCCTGGTCACGATCGTTGGCATCATTTTCGTGCAGGAAGGCAGCCGTCGCATCCCGATCGTGAGCGCCAAGCGTCAGGTCGGGCAAAACACCCCCCTTTCCGCGCGTCAGAGCTACCTGCCCTTGAAGCTCAATGCCGGTGGGGTGATGCCGATCATCTTTGCGTCAGCCGTGGTGTTCCTGCCCCTCACCATCGCCAACCTCACCCGCGCCCCCTGGCTGATCCAGCTGGCCGGCTACCTCAGCCCCAACAGCAGCACGCCATGGCTTTATGCCCTGCTGTTCTTCGCGTTGATCATCGGCTTTTCGCTGTTCTACGCCACCCTCACGATCAATCCGGTCGACATCGCCACCAACCTCAAGCGCAGCGGTGTAGCCGTTCCGGGTGTGCGTCCCGGCTCTGCCACTGCCATTTATCTCAGTGGCGTGCAGAACCGGCTCACCATCCTCGGGGGTCTCTTTCTCGGTGCGGTGGCAATCATTCCCTCGGCTGTGGAGGGCGCCACGCAGGTGCGCACCTTCCAGGGTCTGGGGGCCACCTCCCTGCTGATCCTGGTGGGCGTTGCGATCGACACCGCCAAGCAGGTCCAGACCTACGTGATCTCGCAGCGCTACGAGGGGATGGTGCGCCAGTGACGCGCCCCACCCCTTCCAGGGCTCCACAGGTCATCGCCACTCCCCCGCCCCTTCTCTGGTTTCCGCTCATCCGCCCCCTTCCATGAAGCAGCGCATTCTTTTTCTCGGCCCCCCAGGAGCCGGCAAGGGCACCCAGGCCGAGCGTCTCGCGGCCAGCCACAACCTCCTGCACCTCTCCACCGGCGAGTTGTTGCGCGCCGAAGTAGCTGCGGGCAGTGCGCTCGGCCAGGAAGCGGAGGCCGTGATGGCCCGTGGCGAACTGGTCAGCGACACCTTGGTGCTGGCGATCGTTCGTGCCCGTCTGACCTGCTGCAACGGCGGCTGGCTGCTCGATGGTTTCCCACGCAACCTGGCCCAGGCCGAAGCCCTCCAGCAACTGCTGGAGGAGATCGGCCAACCGATCGAATTGGTGGTGCTCCTGGCCCTCGATGACGAAACCCTCGTGGAGCGCCTGCTGGCACGCGGCCGCGCCGACGACAACGAAGCTGTGATCCGCAACCGTCTTGTCGTCTACAGCGATCAGACGGAGCCTTTGATCGCGTACTACCGCGCCAAGGGGCTGCTCAGTTCCGTCGAGGCCAGTGGCACGGTCGAGGCGATTGCCGAGCGAATCTCCGCTGTTGTGGGTTGAGCGCTGTGGTACGTTATCTGTTTGGAAATTTGGAGCACCGCTGCTCATGAAGGTGCGTGCCTCGGTCAAGAAAATGTGTGACAAGTGCCGGGTGATCCGCCGCCATGGCCGGGTCATGGTGATCTGCACCAACCCCAAACACAAACAGCGCCAGGGCTGACCTGCGCTGTTCCCGCCTCATTCATCTGCGCCCTCTTGGGCGCACCACCCAGCCCACCGTGGCTGGGCTCCCCTCTGCCCAACTGAATCGTTTCTTCGTGGCTCGGATTGCCGGTGTCGATATCCCTCGTGACAAGAGGGTTGAGATTTCTCTCACTTACGTCTATGGCATCGGCTTGACCCGTGCCCAGAAGATCCTGGCCAAGGCCGGTGTCAGCCCGGACATCCGGGTGAAAGACCTTGACGACGCTGACGTGCAGAAACTGCGCGCCGCAGCGGAATCCTTCACCCTCGAAGGCGACCTGCGCCGTCAGGAGGGCATGGCGCTCAAGCGTCTGCAGGACATCGGCTGCGTTCGTGGCCGCCGCCATCGCATGGGCCTGCCGGTCCGTGGGCAGCGCACCCGCACCAACGCACGCACCCGCCGCGGCGCGCGCAAAACCGTGGCCGGCAAGAAGAAGTAATCCTCTCGCCCAGCGCCTCACCGGCGTCAGTCCTTCCCAGTCCCCTACCCCAGGCCCCTGTCCATGGCGAAGCCAGCCAAGAAAACCGGCGCAAAGAAAACCAAGCGGAATGTGCCCAACGGCGTGGCACACATCCAGAGCACCTTCAACAACACCATCGTGTCGATCACCGACACCGCTGGCGAGGTGATTTCCTGGTCGTCTGCCGGGGCCAGTGGCTTCAAGGGAGCCCGCAAGGGCACCCCGTTCGCCGCCCAGACGGCCGCCGAAGCTGCCGGCCGCCGCGCCCTCGAGCAGGGCATGCGGCAGATCGAAGTGCTGGTGCGCGGGCCTGGATCTGGCCGTGAAACCGCCATTCGTGCTCTGCAGGTGGCAGGTCTTGAGATCACCCTGATCCGTGATGTCACCCCGCTGCCTCACAACGGTTGCCGGCGCTCCAAGCGCCGCCGGGTCTGAGTCGCTTCACTTCCAAGCCCTCGGGCATTCCTCTTCACCACCTTCAGGCCGTGCATCAGTATCAGATCGATCGCGTCGAGCATCAGATCGGCGAAGACCGCTCCCAGACGGGCGTCTTTGTGATCGGGCCCCTCGATCGCGGCCAGGCCATCACCCTGGGCAACGCCCTGCGTCGGGTGCTCATGGGTGGGATGGAAGGCAGTGCGATCACGGCCGTGCGCATCGCCGGCGTGAACCATGAATACGCCACGGTGCCGGGTGTCCGCGAAGACGTTCTCGACATTCTCCTGAACTGCAAGGAAGTGGTCGTCAGCAGCCGCAGCCGCGATCTTGAGATCGGCCGGCTTGTGGCCACCGGCCCCGCCACCGTTACCGCCGGCGACCTTCAATTCTCCTCGCAGGTTCAGGTGATCGACCTTGAACGGCCGATCGCCACCGTCGCGGAAGGCCACAGCCTCGAGCTTGAAGTGCACGTGGAGCGGGGTGTGGGCTATCGCCCCGTCGACCGTCACAACGAAGACACCAGCGCCATCGACCTGCTCCAGATCGATGCCGTGTTCATGCCGGTGCGGCGGGTGAACTACACCGTCGACGAAACCGCTGTCGGCGAAGGCGGCTCGGCGCGGGAGCGGCTGCGGCTCGAGATCCACACCAGCGGCGCGATCACCCCCGACGACGCCATGGCCCAGGCCGCCAATCAGTTGATTGCCCTGTTCCAGCCGCTGGCCAGCCTCACCATCGACGACGAGCCGGGCGCGGAGCCGGAGCCCTCTGCTGAAAGCCAGATCCCTCTGGAAGAACTCAACCTGTCCGTGAGGGCTTACAACTGCCTGAAGCGTGCCCAGGTGAACTCGGTTTCCGATCTCATGGGCTTCAGCTACGAAGACCTCCTCGAGATCAAGAACTTCGGTTCCAAATCGGCCGACGAGGTGATCGAAGCCCTTGAGCGCATCGGCATTTCTCTGCCCCAGAGCCGCACCACGGCCTAGACCCCGCTTCCCTGCGCGATCTCTCCCCTTCGACGTACACCACCCCGGAACCATGCGCCACCAATGCCGAGTCCCCCTTCTTGGTCGCCCAGCTGACCAACGCAAGGCACTGCTGCGCGGACTCACCACCCAGTTGATTCGCGAGGGCCGCGTCACCACCACCAAGGCCCGGGCCAAGGCCCTGCGTGACGAGACCGAGCGCATGATCACCCTGGCCAAGGAGGGCACCCTGGCGGCCCGCCGCCGGGCCATGGGCTACATCTTCGACAAGCAACTGGTCCACTCGCTCTTCGACAAGGCCCAGGAGCGTTACGGCGACCGCCAAGGTGGCTACACCCGCATCATCCGCACGGTGCCCCGGCGCGGCGACAACGCCGAGATGGCCATCATCGAGCTGGTCTGAAAACGCCGCGCCGCATCGCCCTTTGTCTTCAGTACGAGGGCTCCTGCTATCACGGCTGGCAACGGCAGCCTCACCAGGCGAGCGTTCAGGCCACCCTGGATCTAGCCATCGCCGCGCTTGAGCCCCCACCTTCACCATCCACAGTTGCGGCAGGCCGCACCGATGCGGGCGTGCATGCCGCAGCCCAGGTGGTGCATTTCGATGCCACAGGCCCGATTCCTGCCGAGCGCTGGCCCGCCGCGCTGAACGGACGCTTACCTGCGAGCATCCGCGTGCTTGCTGCCTCTGAGCAGCCTCAGAGCTGGCACGCCTGCTTCTCCGCCACCTATCGGCGCTACCGCTACACCCTCTACAACGGGCGCACTCCCAACCTCTTCCTGGCGCCATTCACCTGGCATCGCTACCGCCACCGGCTCGATGAGAACCGGATGCGTGCCGCGCTGGAAGGAATGCTCGGCACCCACAACTTCGCCGCTTTCCAGCGGGCCGGGAGCAGCCGCCCCCATGCCCGCACCACCGTTCAGGACGTGAGCCTTGAGCGCGACGGCGACCTGATCACCGTGGAGATCCAGGCCAGTGGCTTCCTGTACGGCATGGTGCGCTTGGTGCTGGGCCAGCTTGTGGCGCTCGGGGAGGGCCGGCTCAGCCTGGAGCAGTTCGAGCACCGTTGGCGCACCGGAGCGCGCGCTGAGGTGAAGGAAGCGGCTCCGCCCCAGGGTCTCTGCCTGCTGCGGGTTGGGTACCCACAGCCAATCTTCCCCATGAGCGCATGGTATGATTGCCAACCGCGATTCAGGTTGAGAAGCCAGGATCCGCCGGAGTTTTCGCCTCTTTCGCCCAGCTCCTGAAACCAAGTCCAGTGGGCCTTTCGCGGCCGCCTCCAAGGGATTTACCCAGGAGCTGGAGAAGGCGACGGTCTAGGCTCCGGATCAGCGATGGCCTCAACGTTCTCTCCATGCGGAGACAACAGGGCCACCTCCCTCCTGTCCAGCCCCCCCATTCAGCGGGATGGCGCAATCCCTCCGTCCGGCCTGCCGGTGCAATGAACAAGACCTCCGTCCCCTCTCCTGATTCCCTTGATCGCCAGTGGTACCTGGTTGATGCAGAGAATCAAACGCTCGGCCGTCTGGCCAGCGAGGTGGCCAGCGTGCTGCGCGGCAAGAACAGCCCTTCCTTCACCCCTCACCTTGATACCGGCGATTTCGTCGTGGTCGTCAACGCCGACAAGGTGCGTGTGAGCGGCAACAAGCCCGAGCAGAAGATCTACCGGCGCCATTCCGGCCGCCCCGGCGGCATGAAAACCGAAACCTTCGCCGCCCTGCAGGCTCGCCTCCCTGAGCGCATCGTTGAGAAGGCGATCAAGGGGATGCTGCCCCACAACGCCCTAGGGCGGCAGATGTTCCGCAAGCTGAAGGTCTACAAGGGTGCCGAGCATCCGCACGCCGCTCAGCAGCCCCAGCCCCTGGCCCTCGATCCTTCCGCTTCCGCACGATGAGCACCTCCACCAATCGCGTCGTCTACTGGGGAACCGGCCGCCGCAAGACAGCCGTCGCCCGTGTGCGCGTGGTGCCCGGCACCGGCGCCATCACGATCAATGGCCGCCCCGGCGACAACTACCTGAACTACAACCCCAGCTACCTCGCTGCGGTCAAAGCACCTCTCGACACCCTGGGACTGTCCACCGACTACGACCTGTTGGTCAACGTCAAAGGCGGCGGCCTCACTGGGCAAGCCGATGCGATCAAGCAGGGGGCTGCCCGTGCGCTTTGTGATCTCTCCCCAGACAACCGCAAACCGCTGAAGACCGAAGGCCACCTGAGCCGCGACCCCCGGGCCAAGGAGCGTCGCAAATACGGCCTCAAGAAAGCCCGCAAGGCTCCCCAGTTCTCCAAGCGCTGATCCACGTCATGCCCAAGAGCGACATCCATCCCACCTGGTACCCCGATGCCAAGGTGATCTGCAACGGAGAGGTGGTGATGACCACCGGCTCCACTCATCCCGAGCTCAACGTCGACGTGTGGAGCGGCAATCACCCCTTCTACACAGGCACCCAGAAGATCCTCGACACCGAAGGTCGCGTCGACCGCTTCATGCGCAAGTACGGCATGGCCAGCACCGACAGCGCCAAGAAGGCCACAGCACCGGCGGCCGAAGCAGTCAGCGAAACCCCTGCAGCCGACGCTTGAGACCCTGCCGGTCTGGCCTCCCACCCGGCACCGTGCTGATTTCACACCCACGGCCGGATGCTCCAGGGCATCCGGCTTTTTGCTGAGCGCGCCACCGCTGCCATGGACCCTGCCTTCCTCGCCGAACGTCTGGAAGCCGTCCGTCTGACCTTCACCACCCTGGAGCGGCAACTCGCCGATCCGGCGGTGGCCGCCGATCCGGCCCAGCTGCAGCACCTGGCCCGCGAACGGTCACGGCTCGAACCGCTGGTGCTCGATTACGCCTGCTGGAACGAGCTGCGGCGAGAGTGGACCCAGACCCGCCAACTGCTGAAGGAGAGCCGCGGCGACGCTGAACTGGAGCTGATGGCCCAGGAAGAGCTGGCGAGCCTGACGGCCCGGATCGGTGCCACCGAGGAACGCCTCACCCTCGCCTTGCTGCCGAGCGATCCCCGCGATGAGCGCAGCGTGATGCTGGAGATCCGCGCCGGCGCCGGCGGCGACGAAGCCTCGCTCTGGGCCGGGGACCTGGCCCGGATGTACGAACGCCATGCCCAGACGCTCGGCTGGCAGGTGCAGCCCGTCAGCGCGTCTGAAGCCGATCTCGGTGGCTACAAGGAGGTGATCCTCTCGATCCGTGGGGATGGGGTGTACAGCCAGCTGAAGTACGAAGCCGGCGTGCACCGGGTGCAGCGGGTTCCCGCCACCGAGTCGCAGGGGCGGGTGCACACCTCCACCGCCACCGTGGCCGTCATGCCCGAAGCGGATCCAGTGGAAGTGCAGCTTGATCCCAGCGACCTGGAGATCAGCACGGCCCGCTCAGGGGGCGCCGGCGGACAGAACGTCAACAAGGTGGAGACCGCCGTCGATCTCCTCCACAAACCCACCGGCATTCGCGTCTTCTGTACCCAGGAGCGCTCCCAGCTTCAGAACCGGGAGCGGGCTCTGGCGATCCTGCGGGCGAAGCTGCTGGAGCGTGAACTGGCGGCCGCGGCCGCAGCCGAAAGTTCGCAGCGACGGGCCCAGGTCGGCAGCGGCGACCGCAGCGAAAAGATCCGCACCTACAACGTGAAAGACAACCGGGTGACCGATCACCGGCTCGGCCGAAACTTCGCGCTCGAGGCGGTGCTGCAGGGCCAGTTGGGCGAAGTGATCGCAGCCTGCATCGCCGCCGATCAACGCCGGCAACTGGAGCAGCTGGCGGCTGACGCAGCGGCGTGAACACTGATGGGCTGCTTGGCCCATCAGCGGGAGGTCCGTTGTCTGGCGCCGGCTTCAGGCCCCGATCACATACTTGGCCCACTCGCGACGGCCGGAGCGGATCTGGCGTGTGGCCTCGAAGTAGAGGGTGCTCACGGGCCGCCGCGGCACCCTCGCCAGTGGCATGGAGGCCTCGCGCGGGGTGCGGTTGCCCTTGCGAACGTTGCAGCGCAGACAGGCGGTGGTCACGTTTTCCCAGCTGTCGCCCCCTCCTCTGCTGCGGGGGATCACGTGATCGATCGACAGCTGATCGCCCTGATAGCCGCAGTATTGGCAGGAATGGCCGTCGCGCTGAAAGACATTGCGGCGGGTCAGGGGCAGCTCCTTGAAGGGCACGCGCACGAACTGGCGCAGCCGGATCACCGATGGCAGCAGCAGATCGTCCCGCAGGATGCGGCTGCTGTCGTGTTCGAGGCCTTCCGCCTTCCCCTTCAGCACCATCACCGTGGCACGACGCCAGGTCGTGATGTTCAACGGCTCATAGGAGGCGTTCAGTACGAGAACCTGGCTCACGACGCTCTGTCGAGGGGAGGCATGCCAGACCTCCTGCGTGGCGGCATGCTAATGGGAGTTTCTGGTCCTGCTTCAGATCCGCTCCAGGTTCGCTCTACGCGGCTCCCTGCCACGCCCTCGCCCGGATGATTCCCGCTTCCGACGCTCCTTCCTTCCCCTCCGCCACTCCCTCCACCACCGACGCCCCGCTCGCTTGCGGTCTGCATCCCACCCAGCGAGCATGGGTGGAGGTGGATGCTGCGGCAATCCAGCGCAACGCCAGCCGGTTGCAGCGCTTTCTCAGCCCCGGCTGCGCGTTGATGGCCGTTGTCAAGGCCGATGGCTATGGCCATGGCGCCCTGCCCGTGGCGCAGGCGGCGCTGGCCGGCGGTGCCAGCTCACTCGGGGTGGCCACCCTGCAGGAAGGTGTGGATCTGCGGCAGCGGGGAGTTAAGGCACCGATCCTGGTGATGGGCAGTCTGGTGGGCGCCGAAGAGCTTCACAGCTGCCTGCACTGGCAGCTGATGCCCACGATCAGCACGCTGGAGGAGGCCAGCTTGAGCCACCGCCTGGCGGCAGGCACCGGTCGCCGTATGGCGGTGCATCTCAAGCTCGACACCGGCATGGCCCGGCTGGGGGTCGACTGGCGCGTGGGTGCCCAGCTGCTGGAGTCGCTGCATGACCTCGACCACCTGGAGGTGGCCGGGCTGTATTCCCATCTCGCTGATGCCGATGCCCCTGACGCCGGCGGCTCCGATCTGACCCGCCAGCAGCAGGAGCGGTTCGAATGCGTGCTGTGCCAGGCCGCGAACCGCGGGCTGGCCACCGGCCTGCGTCATCTCGCCAACTCCGCCGGCAGCCTGCGCGGGCCTTCCCTCCACTACGACCTGGTGCGGGTCGGCCTGGCCCTCTACGGCCATGCGCCTGCCCCCCATCTGGCCACTCAGGTGCAGCTGGAGCCGGCCATGGGGGTTCGTGCCCGGGTCACCCTGCTGCGCGATGTCCCAGCCGGCGTGGGGGTGAGCTACGGCCACCAATGGCGCGCGCCGCGGCCCAGCCGCCTGGCGGTGGTGGCGATCGGATACGCCGATGGCGTGCCGCGCTCCCTCTCCAGCCGCATGGAGGTGCTGTTCGCGGGCCATCGGCTGCGCCAGGTGGGTGCGATCACCATGGATCAGCTGTTGATCGATGCCACCGACGAACCCGAGCTGCGCGTGGGATCGGTGGTGACGTTGCTGGGCTGCGACGGGGACATTCGCATCGGTCCGGAGCACTGGGCCGCCACCTGCGGCACCATCCCCTGGGAGATCCTCTGCGGCTTCAAGCATCGGTTACCGCGGCTCCGTCCCGAGGAGGCCTGTCACAGGCGCTGATAAGCTTTGCCAGCCCCTGGAGAGGTGGCTGAGTGGTTGAAAGCGGCTCCCTGCTAAGGAGTTACAGGAGGCAACTTCTGTCGAGGGTTCGAATCCCTCCCTCTCCGTTCCCTGGTTCTGCAGCTCCCGCGTTGTTCCTGGCTCACTGAAGCGTGGGCCTGCCTTGGCGCTGGTGGTCAGTGGCGCCCTTTGCATCGGCAGGCCGCACCTCTGGATCCACGGCGCTGGCTTTCAGCAGGCCGGCAGCCAGCTGGGGCAACAGGCGTGCATCCTGCGCCCGCTCGGACCCCTCGCTGAACACCACCAGTAGAAAGGGACGATGGCCCTCCATCTCCACATAGGCAGCATCGTGGCGGGCCTGGCTCATCCAGCCCGCCTTGCTCCAGAGCCGGGCGGACAGCGGCAGCCCTTCACCGAGGAAGCCGTCCACCTGATTCTCCGGATCCGCTGCCCGCAGCGCTGGATCGAGCGGACGCCGCAGCAGCTCGCGCATACGGGCGCTCGCCAGTGGCGATACGAAGGCGCCCGCCATGGCGGCATGCAGCAGGCGGGCAGTGGCATCGCTGCTCAGCCGGTTGCGGTTGGCGCGATCGGGTCCGTAGAACTGGCGCTCCCGCCCGTAAGGGCCATCGCCCCAGGTCTTCTGACAGAGGTTGCAGGCCTCCATCTCGGGCCAGCCCAGGCGGGCGAACCAGCGATTCACCAGCTGACGTTGCGCCATCCAGGCGTCCAGAGCGGCCGGAGGCAGGTCCGGACCGCTGGTGGTGCCGGTCAGCATGTCCACCACATAGCCGGTGGCGTCGTTGCTCGAGTCACGGATCATGTCCGCGAGGGAGCGCCGCAGCTCCGGCGACTCCTCCAGCAACTGGCGCTGCAGCCAGGCTTCCGCCGCCGCCAGATAGAAGAGCTTCACCACGCTGGCGGGGTAGACGGAGCGGCCACCCGCCCAGCTCGCTCCGGCCGGCGGCAGGGCCCAGAACGTCGCCGGATCAAGCCCATCGGCCTGGCCGATCAAGGAGGTCTCGTACCGCAGCCAGGTGACGGCAAGCTGATCGGCAAGACCGGGCCGGGCCTGCCCTTCCAGTTCGCGGAGCCGCTCCTGCAGGATCGTGCCCATGGCCCCATCCGGGCGGTAGAACGCCATCGATGTCAGCCACAGCAATGGTGAGATTAGGCACTCCCGCAGCGGCGGAACTGCTGGTGACAGGCAGCCGCTGGCGCCTGCTGGCCCCGCTGGACGGGTACAGCCGCCCCAGCGGGGCTGGACTCGCCACCCAGGCCGCGGCAGGGCGCTGCCTGGAGGTGCTCCAGGCAGAAACGCCGCCGGAGGGAAGGCTGCGGGTGCGGCTGCTCGAAGACGGCTACGGCTGCTGGCTGGACGCGGGTGAACTGGCTGGCAGAGCGGAAGTGGCAGCCCGTCCGGTGCCGCGGCTGCTGACGGCGGCAGCGATCCAGGCCCGGCTGCCTGAGGTGCTGGCATTCGCGGCCGGCGCTGCCGCCTGCCCCAACCACTACCTCTGGGGAGGCACCACCGGCCCCCACTACGACTGCTCCGGGTTCATCCAGAGCGCGTTTGCCCAGGCGGGGATCTGGATTCCCCGTGACGCCTATCAACAGGAACGGTTCTGCCAGCCGGTGGCGGTGAGCCCCTCCACCTTGACGCTGCTGCGACCGGGGGACCTGATCTTCTTCGGCCGTCCCCAGCGCTGCACCCATGTGGGACTGCACCTGGGCTCCGGGCGCTATCTGCACAGCTCCGGACGCGACCACGGCCGCAACGGTCTGGGCATCGACCAGCTGGCCCCCTGGGACACGCATCCGGTGGCCAGCCACTACCGCCGGGAACTGCGGGACGCCGGCAGGGTGGTCCACTGCCATGACGGCAGCCCACTCCCGTAAGTTGCAGGCTCACCTCTTTCCGCCAGCCCCATGAGCGCGCCCCTTCGGCTGGAGCTCTCGGTGGTGATCCCCCTCTACAACGAGGAAGAAAGCCTGCCGCCGCTGGTGGAGCAGGTGCTGAGCGCCGTGCGTCCCCTGGGGCGGCCCTTCGAACTGGTGCTCGTCGACGACGGCTCCACCGACCGCACCGCCGAGGTGCTGACCGGGCTGGCCGCGCGCGTGCCGGAGCTGGTGGCCGTGCTGCTGCGGCGGAACTACGGCCAGACCGCTGCGATGGCGGCGGGTTTCGATGCCAGCACCGGCGCCATGATCGTGACCCTCGACGGAGACCTACAGAACGATCCGGCCGATATCCCACTGCTGCTGGAGCGGCTGGAGGATGGCTACGACCTGGTGAGCGGCTGGCGGCACCTGCGCAAGGACGCTGCCGTGCAACGGCTGCTGCCGTCGTTGATCGCCAACCGGCTGATCGCGCGGGTGACCGGGGTGCGCCTGCACGATTACGGCTGCTCGCTCAAGGCCTACCGCCGTGAAGTGGTGGCCGACATGAACCTCTACGGCGAGCTGCATCGCTTCCTTCCGGCACTCGCGTTCATCGAGGGCGCCCGGATCGCCGAGGTGAAGGTGAACCACCATCCACGGCGCTTCGGCAGCAGCAAATACGGCATCGATCGCACCTTCCGGGTGCTGATGGATCTGCTCACGGTCTGGTTCATGAAGCGGTTCCTCACCCGTCCCATGCACGTGTTCGGATTCGGGGGGCTGGCCTCCCTGGCGGTGGGCCTACTGATCAGCCTCTATCTGCTGGGCGAGAAGGTTTTCCTCGATGCCGATATCGGCAATCGTCCCCTGCTGCTGGTGGCGGTGCTGGCGATTGTGGCCGGCATCCAGCTGTTCTGCTTTGGGCTGCTGGCGGAGCTGCAGATGCGCACCTATCACGAAAGCCAGGGGCGGCCCATCTACCGGGTGCGGCAGACCCTCAAGGGGCCCCGTGGCGCTGAACTGGCCGCAGCGGTGGGCCCGGCCTGAGCGAGGGTTTGTCCCTGCCGGATTGAACTTTTATGTCGCCCTGTGCAGGCTTCTGAGCCTGGCCGAAAGCGATCCTTACAGTACCGGCGGTTGCTGTATTGGCCCACGCCATGACTGGAGAATTCGTAGCTGCCTGGCTGCCGTCTGTGTTCGTGCCTCTGGTGGGAATCCTCGGTCCTGCTGTCGCCATGGCCCTGCTGTTCAACGTGATCGAAGCCCGCGACTGAACCGGTGCACGGGTCAACGCCCGCCGGTCTTTCGCTTCGCCCGTTCGCCTCCCCTTCGCTCGCTTCATCTCATGACCGTCCACCCCGTCGCCGACCCCACCGTCGGCAACCTGGCCACCCCGATCAACAGCAGCTACTTCACCAAGGCGTTCCTGAACGCGCTGCCCGCCTACCGTCCGGCCTTGTCCCCCAACCGGCGTGGTCTGGAAGTGGGCATGGCCCACGGTTTCTTCCTCTATGGGCCTTTCGCCCTCACCGGGCCGCTGCGTCTCACCGAGTACGCCAGCACCGCCGGCCTGCTGGCCACGATCGGTCTGGTTTCGATCCTCACGGTCTGCCTGTCGATCTACGGCACCGCCGGCACCGGCCCCAACGTGCAGCCCCCCGACGCCACGATCGACAATCCCCCCGCAGACCTCTTCACCAAGGCCGGTTGGGCTGAGTTCGCCAGCGGCTTCTGGCTGGGTGGCTGCGGCGGCGCCGCCTTCGCCTGGTTCCTGGCCGGTACCGCTCTGGTGGCTCCGCTCACCAACCTCGCCGGTGGCGTCTGGAGCGTCAACTGAATGCGCTGAGTCTTCGACGTTCACCTTGAAGCCCCGCCCAGGCGGGGCTTTTTCATGGCCGGAACCAAGGTTGGCAAGAGGCCCACACCGCCTCTGGGGCAGAAGCAGCGGCGCCAGCAGCCGGCGCGGTGCCAAAACGGCTCAGGAGCGGGGGCAGTTTCTGTAAGGATTGGTGAACGACAGGCTTGAGTTGCGGGATCGGATCCATGTCGGTGTCTGATCCGTTTCTGCGCCGGCCGGTGCTCACCCTGGTGGTGACCCTGCTGATCCTGCTGGCCGGGCTGATCAGCCTGCCGGCACTGCAAGTGGAGAACCTGCCGCCGATCGCGCCAATCCGCGTGATCGTCCGGGCCAGTTATCCCGGCGGTGGAGCAACGGTGGTTGAACAGGGTGTCACCACACCTCTGGAGCAGCAGCTCAATGGCCTGGAGCGACTGGAGAGCATCCGCTCCACCAGCTCTGCGAATGGCAGCGCAATCACCCTCACCTTCGATGGCGGTAACGCGGAGCTCAACCAGATCAATGCGCAGAACGAAGCGGCCCTGGTGAACAGGCAGCTGCCGCCCCAGGTGGCCCGTCTGGGGGTTCAGGTACGGCGCAGCTCTGACGATCTGCTGATGGTGCTGAGTTTCAGCGCACAGCGAGGCCTTTATGCACCATCCTTCCTCAGCGGCTGGATCGACCAACAGCTCAAGGACCAGCTGCAGCGAGTGCCGGGTGTCGGCAATGTCACCATCTCCGGTGGAGGGCAGCTCGCCTTCCGCCTCTGGCTCGATCCTGCGGCACTGGAGCAGCGCCAGCTGACGATCAGCGATGTTGAACGGGCAGTGGTCGGCCAGAACGTTCTGGCAGCCCTCGGCCAGGTGGGCGACGCCCCCAGTCCAGCCGGACAGCTGACGACCCTGCCCCTGGAGATGGAGGGCCGCCTGCGCAGCGTGCAGGAACTGGAGTCGCTGGTGGTCAGCCGGTCGGCCAACGGCGGGGTGGTGCTGCTGAGCGACGTAGGACGCGCCAGCCTTGAGCCCGAGAGTTTCGACAACTCCGCCCGGAATCTGGAAGGAAACACCACGGTGGTGGTTCAGATCTTCCAGAGGGACGGCAGCAATGCACTGCAAGTGAGCAAAGCCGTGAATGCGGCACTGGCGGAACTGGCGCCCAGCTTTCCGCCTGGCATCGCCTTGCAGCAGATCGTGGATGTGGCCGACAGCGTTCGAGAAAGCATCGATCTCACCTGGGCGAGTCTGCGGGAGGCGGTGCTGCTCGTCCTTATCGTCCTGCTGCTCTCGCTCGGCAACACGCGGCTGGCCATCGTCACCGCCGTGGCAGTACCGGTGTCCTTGGTCGGAAGCCTCACGATCCTGAGGCTTGCCGGCAGCTCGATCAATACCCTCACGCTGTTCGGCATGGTGCTGGCCACAGGGATCCTTGTGGACGACGCCATCGTGGTGAGCGAGGACATCGGTCGCCGGCTGGAGCTGGGGGAAACGCCGCTGCAGGCTGCGCGGAACGCCATGAACGAACTGGCCGGGGCGGTGATCGCCACGTCGCTGGTGCTCGTTGTGGTGTTTCTGCCGGTGTTGGCGCTGCCCGGCAGTGTTGGCAGGCTCTACCAGCCCATCGCCATCACGATCAGCGCCACGATTCTCATCTCCACGGTCAACGCGCTCACGTTCACGCCTGTAGCAGCGAGCTGGCTCCTCGTTCACGGCTGGAAGGAACCCCACTGGCTGCTGAAGATCCTTGCTCGTCCCCAGCGTTGGCTCGACAGGCTGCGGCGTCACTATGGCGAAGCACTGCAGCATTGCTTCCGCTTGCGCCGGCTGATCCTGGTCGGGCTGGCGGCAGGCCTGGTCCTGGCAGTGTGGGGCCTGGGTCAGTTGCCCACCGCCTTCATTCCCCAAGAGGACGACGGTCAGGTGCGGGGCGTGGTGGTGTTGCCCGGCGGCTCCTCCCTGGAAAGCACCGAGACGGTGCTGGAAAAAGTGAGGCAAATCGTCGTGCAACAAGAGCCTGCCGTCCGCGTGGGCACGTTCAATGCAGGCCGCTCCTTCGGCGACAGTGCCGCGAACCGGGGCACCTTCTTCCTGCGGCTCAAGCCCCAGGCAGAGAGAGGATCAGGCAGGGAGATGAGCAATGAAGCCGTCGCTCGGCGGCTCGGAAGGATTCTGAGAGAACGCCTACCGGAAGCATCTGTGCAAGTCAGCGTTCCCCCTTCCGTGCGGGGCTTCAGCGGCGAAGGAGGCCTGGAGCTGGAGCTCCTTGACATCAGCGGCGGCCGTATGAGCCTGGCAGATTTCGAGCGCGAGGTACGCGATTTCATCGCCGCTGCCAACACCACCGACGCCTTTGAGCGGGTAAGCACCCGCTTCAGCGCCGATTCCCCCCTGCTGCGACTGCGGCCGGATCGACTGCGAATGGCATCGCTCGGGGTTGATCTGGAAACGGTGGTGTCCACCCTGGGAGCCAGCTTCGGCAGCAGCTACGTCAACGACAGCTTCGAGGGCGACCGGGTGCGCCGTGTGGTCGTGCAACTGGATGGCGCAGACCGAAGCACGGCTGAGGACGTGTTGGCCCTGAAAATCCGCAGTGCCGCCGGGGCACTGATACCGCTGCGGGAAATCGTGCAGATGGAGCAAGCAAGTGGTCCGGTGGCGATCAACCACAGCCGCCTGAGACGAGCGATCACCGTTCAGGCTGTGCCCAGGGCAGGAGTCAGCACCGGCCAAGCCATCGCCATGCTGGAGCAGGTGCATCAGGCGCGACCCAACCTGACCACTGACCTCGAATGGGTGGGACTGGCCCGCGAGGAACGCCAGTCAGGCGGAAGGGCCTGGCTGGTGTTTGCATTCGGTGTGGCCGTCATGGCGTTGGTGTTGGCCGCCCTCTACGAGAACTTCATCGATCCTCTGATCATTCTGATCACTGTTCCCCTTGCCTTGGTCGGGGCGGTGGTGGGTCTGGCAAGCAGGGGCAACTTTCTTGATATCTACGCCCAAATGGGGATGTTGGTATTGGTGAGCCTTGCCGCCAAGAACGGCATTCTGATTGTCGAGTTCGCCAACCAAAGGATGGCGGAAGGAAGTGGACTGCAGGAGTCGGTGGAGGAAGCCGCCCTAAGCCGCCTGCGGCCGATCCTGCTCACTGCTCTGGCATCACTGGCCAGCATCCTGCCGCTCTTGCTGGCAGGGGGCAGCGGGGCTGCAGGAAGGGCCAGCATGACCAGCATCAGCACAGTTCTCTTCTACGGCCAGCTGGTAGCAACTGTTCTCACGTTGTTTGTCGTGCCGGTGGTGTACGTCGAAGTGAAGATGCTCGAAGGTCGGCACTGAAGGCATAACCTCGCGAAGCAGGTTTCACCAGTGAGACAGTGAAGCCGGGCCACCCCTTCCATCCCTTGGCCCCACTTCCGCACGGCAGGATTTGGTGCCAAACCCCCAAGACTTCAGCGTGTCGCGAGGGTTACGGGATTGCGATGTCATCGTTGTGTCAGCACCTGCTTCAGCACATGAAAAAACCCCCGGGTATACCCGGGGGTGAAGGAGGATCGTCCCTCGAAGATCAGGCTGGCCGCAGGGTCAGCCGAATTTGCCGGAGGTGGATGCGATCAAGAAGGCTGCGTATGTGAGCACGTAGCCAACGGAGAAGTGCGCCAGACCGACCACACGGGCCTGAACGATCGAGAGAGCGACGGGCTTGTCACGCCAGCCCACCAGGTTGGCGAGCGGGGTGCGCTGGTGTGCCCAGACGATGGTTTCGATCAGCTCCTGCCAGTAACCGCGCCAGGAGATCAGGAACATGAAGCCAGTGGCCCACACCAGGTGACCGAAGAGGAACATCCAGGACCAGACGGCCAGGTTGTTCGACCCGAACGGGTTGTACCCGTTGATCAGCTGGGAGCTGTTGAGCCAGAGGTAGTCGCGGAACCAGCCCATCAGATAGGTGCTGGATTCGTTGAACTGAGCCACGTTGCCCTGCCAGATCGCCAGGTGCTTCCAGTGCCAGTAGAAGGTGACCCAACCCACCGTGTTCAGAGCCCAGAACACCGACAGGTAGAAGGCGTCCCAAGCAGAGATGTCACAGGTGCCGCCACGGCCGGGGCCGTCGCAGGGGAAGGAGTAGCCGAAGTCCTTTTTATCGGGCATCAGCTTGGAACCACGGGCGTCCAGAGCACCTTTGACCAGGATCAAGGTGGTGGTGTGCAGGCCAAGCGCGATGGCATGGTGCACAAGGAAGTCGCCAGGGCCGATGGGCAGAAACACATCGGTGTTGCCGTTGATGGCATCGAGCCAGAAGTGATCACCAGGGATGTTGGCCGAAGCCAGGCTGGCGGCACTGCTGGGGTTCGAGAGCAGCACATCCATTCCGTACATGGCTTTGCCGGAGGCAGCCTGCACGAACTGGGCAAACACGGGCTCCACCAGGATCTGCTTCTCGGGGGTTCCGAACGCCACGACCACGTCGTTGTGGACGTAGAGGCCGAGGGTGTGGAAACCAAGGAACAGGGAGACCCAGCTGAGGTGGCTGATCAGAGCTTCCTTGTGATCAAGCATCCGAGCCAGAACATTGTTCTTGTTGGCTTCGGGGTCGTAATCACGAATGAAGAAGATCGCACCGTGAGCGAAGGCACCGACCATCAGGAAGATGGCGATGTACTGGTGGTGGGTATAGAGAGCAGCCTGCGTCGTGTAGTCCTTGGCGATGAACGCATAGGACGGCATGGCATACATGTGCTGCGCCACCAGGCTCGTGACCACACCCAGCGAAGCCAGGGCCAGGCCGAGCTGGAAGTGGAGCGAGTTGTTGACGGTGTCGTAGAGGCCCTTGTGCCCAGCGCCGAGGTCACCAGGGGTGCCCTTGGGGGGGTTGTGAGCATCAAGGATCTCGCGGATCGAGTGACCGATTCCGAAGTTGGTCCGGTACATGTGACCGGCGATCACGAAGATGCAGCCGATCGCCAGATGGTGATGGGCAATATCCGTGAGCCAGAGCGCCTCAGTCTGGGGGTGGAAGCCGCCAAGGAAGGTGAGGATCGCGGTGCCGGATCCCTCAGCAGTACCGAACACCTGGTTGACGGTGTCGGGGTTCTCGGCATACACACCCCAGTTGCCGGTGAAGAACGGAGCCAGACCGGCGGGGTGGGGCAGCACGTTGAGGAAGTTGTCCCAGCCGACGTGCTGACCGCGGGCTTCGGGAATCGCCACGTGGACCAGGTGACCGGTCCAGGCGATGGAGCTGAAACCGAACAGAACAGCCAGGTGGTGGTTCAGACGGGATTCAGCGTTCTTGAACCAGGCCAGGGAAGGCCGGAACTTGGGCTGAAGGTGAAGCCAGCCAGCGAACAGAGCCCAGGCCGACAGGATCATCATGAAGATGGAACCCTGATAAAGCTCGGCGTTGGTCTTCATTCCGATCGTGTACCACCAGTGGTACAGGCCGGAATAAGCGATGTTCACCGGAGAGGTGGCACCCGCCTGAGTGAAGGCGGTGATGGCCCCTTGGCCGAAGTGAGGATCCCAGATCGCGTGAGCGATGGGACGGACATGCAGCGGATCGGCGACCCACTGCTCGAAGTTGCCCTGCCAGGCGATATGGAACAGGTTGCCGGAAACCCAGAGGCCAATGATGGCCAGATGACCGAAGTGGGTGGAGAAGAGCTTCTGGTAAAGCTTCTCCTCGGTCATCCCGTCATGGCTCTCGAAGTCGTGAGCCGTGGCGATGCCGTACCAGATACGGCGGGTCGTCGGGTCCTGTGCCAGACCCTGGCTGAACGAAGGAAATTTCGTTGCCATTGGGAAAGGTCAGGTGTGAGGTCAGCCGACCGCGATGAGTCGGGACAGGAAGAAGGCCCAGGTGGTAGCGATACCGCCCAGAAGGTAGTGAGCAACGCCCACGGCACGACCCTGAGTGATGCTCAGAGCACGTGGCTGGATGGCCGGAGCCACTTTCAGCTTGTTGTGAGCCCAGACGATGGACTCAATCAGCTCTTGCCAGTAGCCGCGGCCGCTGAACAGGAACATCAGGCTGAAAGCCCAGACGAAGTGAGCACCCAGGAACATCAGGCCATAAGCACTGGAAGAGGTGCCGTAGCTGTTGATGACCTGAGCGGCCTGCGCCCAGAGGAAATCGCGCAACCAGCCATTGATGGTGATGGCGCTCTGAGCGAAGTTGCCATTGGTGATGTGCTGAACGCTGCCGTCCGCATTCACCGTGCCCCACACATCGCTCTGCATCTTCCAGCTGAAGTGGAAGATCACGATCGAGATGGAGTTGTACATCCAGAAGAGGCCGAGGAACACATGGTCCCAAGCCGAAACCTGGCAGGTACCGCCACGGCCGGGGCCGTCGCAGGGGAAGCGGAAGCCCAGGTTCGCCTTATCGGGGATGAGCCTGGAGCTGCGGCTGTAAAGCACACCCTTCAGCAGGATCAGCACGGTGACGTGGATCGTGAAGGCGTGGATGTGGTGGACCATGAAGTCGGCCGTTCCCAGGGGGATCGGGCCGGCAGCCACCTTGCCACCCACAGCAACAACAGCGCCATTGAACACTTCGCTCACACCGGCCAGCGCGTTGGGCGCAGTGGTGCCGGCTGCAGCGGCGTGCAGGCCCTGAATCCATTGAGCGAAGATGGGCTTCAGCTGAATGGCGGTGTCACTGAACATGTCCTGGGGACGGCCCAGGGCACGCATGGTGTCGTTGTGGATATAGAGGCCGAAGCTGTGGAAGCCAAGCCAGATGCACACCCAGTTGAGGTGGCTGATCAGGGCATCACGAGCTTTCAGAACCCGGTCAAGCACGTTATCGATGTGCTGGGCAGGGTCGTAGTCGCGGATCAGGGCAATGGCAGCGTGAGCGCCAGCACCCACCACCAGGAATCCGCCGATCCACATGTGATGCGTGAACAGCGAGAGCTGGGTGGCGTAGTCGATGCCGATGTAGGGATAGGGGGGCATCGAATACATGTGGTGCGCCACGATGATCGTGAGCGAACCGAACAGCGCGAGGTTGACTGCCAGCTGGGCATGCCAGGAGGTGGTCATGAACTCGAACAGGCCGTCGTGACCCTTGGGTGCGGGGAACAGCAGGGGATCGCCCTTCTGACCCTCAAGGATCTCCTTGATGCTGTGGCCGATGCCCCAGTTGGTGCGGTACTGGTGGCCGGCAACGATGAACAGGACAGCGATCGCCAGGTGGTGATGCGCGATGTCGGTCATCCAGAGGCTGCCCGTAACGGGATTCAACCCACCTTTGAAGGTGAGGAAATCGCTGTAGGCGGCCCAGTTGCCCGTGAAGAAGGCGGAAAGGCCCGCTCCGAAACCGGGGAACAGCTGAGCGATCAGGTCCTGGTTGAGGAATTCGTGGGGGAGGGGAATGTCCGCCACCGAGGCGATGGTCTTGCCATTGAGCACCAGCGGCTTGCCGGCATCCATGGCATCCATCAGGGCCGTGGTCGGCAGGGACACGTGCAGGAGGTGACCCGTCCAGGACAGGGACCCCAGCCCGAGCAGACCGGCCAGATGGTGGTTGAGCATCGACTCAACGTTCTGGAACCACTCCAGCTTGGGGGCTGCCTTGTGGTAGTGGAAGACACCGGCGTTGAGCATCAGACCGGCCATCACCAGGGCGCCGATTGCCGTGCAGAGCAACTGGAACTCACTGGTGAAACCCCAGGCTCTCCACACGTGGAAAAGACCTGAGGTGATCTGGATGCCGTGGAAGCCGGCGCCCACATCGGCGTTGAGAATTTCCTGGCCGAAAATGGGCCAGACCACCTGAGCACTCGGTTTGACGTGCAGGGGGTCGGCCAGCCAGCCGGTGTAGTTGGAGAAGCGGGCACCGTGATAGAAGGCGCCGCTCAGCCAGATGAAGATGACGGCCAGATGGCCGAAGTGAGCGCTGAAGATCTTCCGGGAGACCTCTTCAAGGTCGCTCGTGTGGCTGTCGAAATCGTGAGCGTTGGCGTGGAGGTTCCAAACCCAGGTGGTGGTTTTGGGACCTTTGGCGAGGGTGCGATCGAAGTGCCCGGGCTTACCGAGAACATCGAAGTCGACGGGAACGGGGTTCCGGTCAACCATGGCCTTCGCCGTTTTCCCACGCTCTGGTGGGCTGATGGTCATCGAGACGTTCCTCGAGGGACGGGGTCGAGGTGGAGGTGGAGGTCCACCGCTCCGGCCGGGTGCAGGCACCTGGCCGGCGGGCCGAACAGCACCGCGGATCGGAATCCGCCATGCCGTTGACTCCAGAGGGCAGGGGCGTGGCGAAAGCCAAAACCCGTTGCCACGACTGGGGCAAGGGCCCCGATGAGGGGACCGCTGGCGAGAGTATAGGGGCGAGCTTCTGGCCGTTTGCCGAGGAAGTAACAAAGGTTCAATCCCCTGGCTCTCCTGTCTGGGACTGGGCTCTCCCGCCCGATTCTTGTCATTGAAATGCCGGGGATAAGCCCCCATTTGTTATCCGGCAATTCCGGATGTTGGAGCGTTGATTCAAGTCCTCAGTGCGGCATCGATTCTGCGCTCACCAATGGGCCAGCAGAATGCCCAGGCCGTCGTCAGGGCAGGAGCAAGGAGATGGTCATGGCGAGCCTGCCTGCCCGGAAGCTGCCGCACTTGCGGGGTTCACGCGCCTTGGGGCGGACCATCAGCGCCGGCCTGCTGTGCCTCAGCGTGTTGCTCAGCGGAGGCTGGGGCTGGAGAAACGCCGGCTCACCTCCGCCTACCGCTGCACCGGCTCCGCTTGCCAGCGGCACCGTGCGCGAAGTCGCGCCGCCCCGCCCGACTGAGCAACTCAAGGAGGTGCTCAGCGCCCATCGCCCGCAGCTGACGATCGTTGCGCCAGCGCCGGACACCGTTCTTCCCGCCGACCCCTGGACCCTGGAGCTGCGTGTGTCTGACTGGCCGCTGGCGGGGACCAACCCAGGCGCTCCCGGCACCCATCTGGTGGTGCAGCGCGACCAGGAGACACCGATCCGGGTCGGTGCGATGCCTGCCAGCCGCAGCGATGAGGACTCCGCCGATCCGCGCACAGTGAAGGTGCCGATGGAGCCGCTCACCCCGGGGAGCCATCGGATCAGCGTCTACGCCGCCTACCCCTGGGGTGAAGCGGTGAAAGCGCCCGGCGCCAGCACCCAGATCCGGTTGCACCGCGCCGCCACCAACACCCTGGGGGTGCCACAACCCGCCAGCCCCCAGCTGATTCCGGCCATTCCTTTCGACCTGATCCAGGCAGAACCGGTGCTGATCGACTGGCTGCTGTTCGATGCCCCCCTGCAACACCTGCGCGACGGCGACGACAGCTGGCGGTTGCGGATCACCCTCAACGGCGACAGCTTCCTGGTGGACCGTCAGACCCCGATCTGGCTGAAGGGACTGACCAGCGGGGAAAACGCCATCCAGCTGGAACTGCTTGATGGGAGGGGCGACCCGCTCAATGCACCCTTCAACTCCCTGGTGACGGCGGTGACACTTACGGCTGGGGCTCCATCGCGCTGGCCCTCCACTCCCCTCAATGACGCTGAGCTGAAGCGGGCCCTGCTGGGCGGAGCGGTCGGAACCTCCCCAGCAGAGCCTGCGCCGCCCAATCCGCCGGCGCCACCAGGGAAGCCATTTCCACTGGGGCAGTCATCTGCTTCTGGGCAATCGTCTGCTCCTGGGCCGCAGGATCCGAGCGACAGCTCGGGCGCCAGCGCCAGAAATGCGGAGGAGGAAGCAGAGGCGGAGGAGCTGGAACCTGCCACCCTCGCCGCTCCTTCTGCCACTGCTGCGCTCTCCGCTGCCGGCCTGGCAGACGGGGAACAGGTGGGGGAAGCATCCATCGCCGAGAAGGACGCCCCCCCACCTGAGCCTGAGCTCGAGAGCCAACCTGAACGTCAGGCCAAAGCCGAAATCGAAACTCAGCTCAAAACGGGTAACGAACCTCGGCCCGAAATCGAACCAGAACACGAGCCGGAAGACCCGCCAGCTCTTAGCGATGGGATTGTCTCCATCCCTGGTGCACCTAGCGAAAGCAATGCCGACGACGGACCGACAGCCGGCCCGTCCGCCGATGCGGGCGAATCGCCGGCGATCGTGCGTGCCAGGTTCGGCGCATGAACGACCCCACGCCTGACGCCCTGCCCTTGCCCTGCCGGGGACTCAGCCTCAGTCCTGCCGGCCTGCCCCTGCTTCAGCGGCTGCACCAGGCCGGACTTGTGCAGGACATCGCCAGCCCCGAGGAAGCCGGCGGCACCTATCTGACGCGGCAGTGGGGCAACAGCCGCTCCTTCGTGGCCGTGGGTGCCTGCGGCGCCATCACCCGGCTGATCGCACCACTGCTGCAGGGCAAACGCCAGGATCCGGCGGTGGTGGTGGTGGACCCGGCCGGACGCTTCGCCATCCCGCTGCTGGGCGGCCATGGCGCCGGGGCAGAGCGTCTGAGCCAGCAGGTGGCGGCCCTGCTGGGCGGCCAGGCCGTGCTGACAGGCGCCAGCAGCGGCAGCGGCCGCCTTGCTCTCGATTGCTTCGGCACCGCGTGGGGATGGCGGCGCGGCAGCGGTGACTGGGACAGCCTGATGCAGGCAGCGGCCAGGGGGGAGCAGCCACTGGTGCAGCAGACCAGCGGCTCACCCCTCTGGCGCGAGCTTGAAGCGACCCAGCCGCTAAGCGGCGTGCCCGACCCGGCAGCTCCTGTGCTGGTGATCAGCGATCAACTGGGCACGGGCTGTCGCTGGCACCCTCCCAGCCTCTGGCTGGGGGTGGGCTGCGAGCGCGGCACGAGCTTCACTCTGCTGGAGCGGGCGGTGCTGGCTGCGCTGCAGGAGGCTGGGTTGGCGCCGGAGGCCGTCGCCGGCCTCTGCAGCGCCGACCGCAAAGGGGATGAGCCGGCACTGCTGGCGCTGGCCGCTGAGCGCCAGTGGCCGCTGCGGCTGTTCAGTGCCGCCGAGCTCGCCGTGGTGCCGGTGCCGACCCCTTCGGCGGCCGTGGCGCGGGAGATGGGCACGGCCAGCGTGGCGGAGGCGGCAGCGCTGCTGGCCGCCGGACCCGGGGGCTGCCTGCGCCAGGCCAAACGCATCGAACGCTGCCGCAGCGACGAACGCGGGGCCGCCACGGTGGCGGTCGCGGCCGCCGCCGAGCAGTGGGCGCCGCAACGGGGCCGGCTGCATCTGATCGGCAGCGGGCCTGGCGAGCTGGCGCTGCTCACTCCCGATGCCCGTGCCGCACTGGCGGCGAGCACGGTCTGGGTGGGCTACGGCCTGTACCTCGACCTGCTGGAACCACTGCGTCGGCCTGATCAGCTGCGCTGCGACGGCCAGCTCACCCTGGAGCGGGAACGGTGCCGCCAGGCGCTGGAGCTGGCGGCGCAAGGCCTGACGGTGGCACTGGTGTCATCGGGCGACAGTGGCATCTATGGCATGGCCGGGCTGGCGCTGGAGCTGTGGCTGGCCCTGCCGGCCGAGGCCCGACCCGGCTTCACGGTGCACCCGGGCATTTCCGCGCTGCAGCTGGCGGCCGCCCGCGCCGGAGCCCCGTTGATGCACGATTTCTGCACCATCAGCCTGAGCGATCGGCTCACGCCATGGGAGACGATCGAAACCCGCCTGCGCGGGGCAGCTGCGGGGGATTTCGTGGTGGCCCTCTACAACCCGCGGTCGCGCGGACGCGACTGGCAACTGGCCCGGGCCTGCGCCCTTCTGCTCGAACAGCGGGGTGGCGACACGCCGGTGGCCCTGGCCCGGCAGCTGGGGCGGCAGGACGAGCAGGTGAGCCTGCACCGATTGGCGGACCTGCCGGTGGCGGAGGTGGACATGCTCACGCTGGTGCTGATCGGCAACAGCACCACACGGATTCAGGACGGTCGCATGGTGACCCCCCGCGGTTACCCCGGGGCTGATCTGGCCTGAGCCACGGTGTTCCGGGTCCACGACGGTGACGATGCACCGAAATCAGCGGATGCCTTGAAGATGAAAGTCGGGATGACAGGATTCGAACCTGCGGCCCCTTCGTCCCGAACGAAGTGCGCTACCAAGCTGCGCTACATCCCGATGGGGAGAGGATAGGCGATCGCCGCTCCGGGGCCCCTAAATTCATGGGCTGTTCAGGCGTGGGTCCGTGTCGCAGCTCAAACCCGACTGGCTGCGCGTCAAAGCCCCGCAACGGGAGCGCATCGGCGCGGTTGCCGACCTGTTGGTCGACCTGAAGCTGAACACGGTCTGCCAGGAAGCCAGTTGCCCCAACATCGGCGAGTGCTTCGCCGGTGGCACGGCCACGTTCTTGATCATGGGGCCGGGTTGCACCCGCGCCTGCCCTTACTGCGACATCGATTTCGACCGAAGCGTGCGGGCACTGGATCCCACCGAACCGGCACGCCTGGGCGAGGCCGTGGCGCGGCTGGGTCTGCAGCATGTGGTGATCACGTCGGTGAACCGCGACGACCTCGACGACGGGGGCGCCAGCCAGTTTGTGGCCTGCATCGCCGCCGTGCGTGAGCGCTCCCCCGGCACCACCATCGAGCTGTTGATCCCCGACCTCTGCGGCAACTGGGAGGCCCTGGCCGCCGTCATGGCAGGTAAGCCCGAGGTGTTGAACCACAACATCGAAACGGTGCCGCGTCTGTACCGGCAGGTGCGTCCTCAGGGGGTGTACAGCCGCTCGCTGGAACTCCTGGCGCGGGTTCACGACCAATGGCCAGCCACCTACACCAAATCGGGCCTGATGGTGGGTCTGGGCGAAACCGACGCCGAAGTGCTCGACGTGCTCGCCGACCTGCGCCAGAACCACGTTGACATCGTGACGATCGGCCAATACCTCTCTCCAGGGCCGAAACACCTGGCCGTTCAGCGTTTCGTGGAGCCTGCCACCTTTGCAGCCTTCCGCCAGCAGGGGGAAGGGGAGCTGGGATTCCTGCAGGTGGTGAGCTCACCGCTCACCCGCAGCAGCTACCACGCCGGGGAGGTAAGGCGCCTGATGCGGGAACATCCACGCGGCGACGCCAACCTCGGCAAGGAAACGGGGGCTGGCGGCACAGCACAGCCCCTGGTGGCAACGCTGAGCTAGTTGGGGTCCTAGGCGGGCACCGTGACGCGGCCCTCAGCCAGGCCGACGGTGGCCAGCTCACTGGGGGGAACAAGCACCTTGAAGCGGGGACGCCACTGAGGCCAGTTGGCAAGCACCTCTGCAGCCCGGCGGCTGCCGGTGAGCTCGAGATGGGTCTCTAGCAGTGGCTTGAGCAGTTGCTCCTGCTCGGGGGTGTCCAGCGGAACCATTGAGACGATCTCCGGGTTGAGCCGGGCGGCGAGTCCGTCGTGCTCGTCGAGCAGGAACGCGACACCACCGGTCATCCCGGCGGCCACGTTGCGGCCGGTGCTGCCGAGAATCACCACCACGCCTCCGGTCATGTATTCGCAGGCGTGATCGCCGCTGCCTTCGACCACAGCGACCGCACCGCTGTTGCGCACGGCGAAGCGCTCGCCCGCCCGGCCCAGCGCAAACAACTCGCCGCCGGTGGCGCCATAGAGGCAGGTGTTGCCCAAGATCACCTGGGCGCCGGGATCGGCCGCGCCGGCAGGGGGCACCACCACGAGCCGCCCGCCGTTGATGCCCTTGCCGACGTAATCGTTGGCCTCGCCCACCAGGGTGAGCTGCATGCCGCGCAGCAGGAAGGCACCAAAGCTTTGGCCGGCCCCGCCCTGAAAGCGGAGATCGAGCAGACCGTTGAACCCCTTGTTGCCGTGAAGCGCGGCGATTTCGCCTGCAACCCGCGCTCCCACACTGCGGTCGGTGGTGAGGATTCGCAGCTGGCGCTGGATCTTGCCATGGCCTTCGATCGCCGCCAGCACTTCAGCGTCCTCCAAGAGGCTGTCTTCGAGGATGGGGCCATTGCCGTGGGCGGCCGCCTCATGCTGCAGCCAGGAACGGTCGCCGGCGTGGGGAACCTTATCCAGCAGGCAGGAGAGATCCACCGAGCTGGTCTTGACCAGCTGCACCGACCGGCGCTGGAGCAGGTCGTTGCGGCCGATCAGGTCCTCCAGCCGCGCCACGCCCAGCACGCTGAGCAACTGGCGCACTTCCTCGGCCACGTAGGCGAAGAAGTTCACCACGTGTTCGGGGATGCCGGTGAAGCGCTTGCGCAACGCCTCCTTCTGGCTGGCCACACCCACGGGGCAATTGTTGGTGTGGCAGACGCGGGCCATGATGCAGCCCTCGGCAATCATAGCCACCGAGCCGAAGCCGAATTCCTCGGCACCGAGCAGGGCGGCCATCACCACGTCCCAACCGGTCTTGAGGCCGCCGTCGGCACGCAGCAGCACCCGGTCGCGCAGGCCGTTGGCCAGCAGGCTGCGGTGCACTTCCGACAGACCCAGCTCCCAGGGGCTGCCGGCGTGCTTGATCGAACTGAGCGGCGAGGCACCTGTGCCTCCGTCGTGGCCGGAGATCTGGATCACATCGGCATTGGCCTTGGCCACACCGGCGGCGATCGTGCCGATGCCGATCTCAGACACGAGCTTCACCGACACCTTCGCGGCCGGATGGACCTGGTGAAGGTCGTGGATCAGCTGGGCCAGATCCTCGATGGAATAGATGTCGTGGTGCGGCGGCGGTGAGATCAGGGCAACGCCGGGTTTGCTGTTACGCAGCCAGGCGATGTAAGCATCCACCTTGGGGCCGGGCAGTTGGCCGCCCTCGCCGGGCTTGGCTCCCTGGGCCACCTTGATCTCCAGCTGGGTGCCGCTGCGCAGATACTCCGGCGTGACGCCGAAGCGGCCGGAAGCGATCTGCTTGATGGCGGAGCAGGCTGTGTCGCCGTTGCGCAGGCCACCGATGGTGGGGAGGGTGGGGGAATGGCCGCCGGCGTCGACGTCGTGGAGCGGGTGATAGCGGGCGGGATCCTCGCCCCCTTCACCGCTGTTGCTCTTGCCGCCGATGCGGTTCATCGCCACCGCCAGCACTTCGTGGGCCTCACGCGAGAGGGCCCCGAGGCTCATGCCACCGGTGCAGAAACGGGAGCAGATGCTTTCGGCGCTCTCCACCTGATCAAGGGGCAGCGGCTGGGGGGCGGGGGTGAGCTCAAGCAGGTCGCGCAGGGAGGTGACCGGACGGTTCTCCAGCAGAGTGCGGTAGGTGGAGAAGTGGTCGTAGCCGGGGCCCGCTGCCACGGCGGCATGGAGGGCCTTGGCCATCTCCGGGCTGTTGAGATGGAATTCGCCGCCGGTGCGGTATTGAACGAAGCCCATGAACTCCAGTTTGGTGCGATGGAGTTCGGGGAAGGCCTTGGCGTGGAAGGTGAGGGTTTCGCTCGCGAGATCCGCCAGGGTGAGGCCCGCCACCCGGCTGGTGGTGCCTCGGAATGCCAGCTCGATCAGGTCGGCGCCGATGCCGATCGCCTCAAAGATCTGAGCCCCGTGATAGCTGGCCAGCATCGAGATGCCGATCTTGGAGAGGATCTTGCGAAGGCCGGCTTCCAGGGCCTGGCGCACATTCGCCTGGGCCGCAGCGGCATCAATGGCGGGCAGCCGACCCCGCTCGATCAGAGAGATGGTCTTGGGCAGCTGCAGCCAGTGGCGCGTGGTTTCCCAGGTGAGCCAGGGGCACACTGCACTGGCACCGAAGCCGATCAGGCAGGCCAGGTGATGGGTGCTCCAGCACTGAGCGGTGTCCACCACTAGAGAGCAATGCAGCCGCAGGCCCAGACCCAGCAGGTGGTGGTGCACCGCACCCACGGCCAGCAGAGGCGGGATATAGGAGGTTGTGGGCGAAAGACCGGATCCGCAGCGGTCGGAGAGCACCAGGATTTCGGCCTGGTTGCGCACGGCCTGCTCCGCCTCCTGGCAGAGCCTCTGCAGCGCGTCGCCGAGGCCGGCCGGCCCCGCTTCCACCGGCAACAGGGTGGAGAGGGTGATGGTGGCCAGGCCCTGCTCCGGCAGTGCCTTGAGCTCGGCCTCATTGAGCAGCGGCGACTGCAGATGCAGCACCGAGGCAGAACCGGGCTCGGGCCGCAGCGGTGAGCCCCGGCGGCCGAGGTGCATCTCCAGGCTCATCACCAACTCTTCGCGCAGGGGATCGATCGGCGGGTTGGTGACCTGGGCGAAGCGTTGCTTGAAGTAGTCGTAAAGGAGGTGGGGCTTGGAGGACAGCACCGCCAGGGGGATGTCGTCGCCCATGCAATACGTGGGCTCCTTGCCCTGGCCAGCCATGTCCTCGATCACCAGATCGAAGTCTTCGGCGGTGAAGCCGAAAGCGGTCTGGTGCTGCAGCAGGTCGAGGGCCCCCAGGCTCGTCTCGGTGATCCAGGGCCGGCTGTCGAGCGAGCGGCGGTGCTCCAGCAGCCAGGCGCCGTAGGGATGGCGGGCCGCCACTTCCTCCTTCACCTGCCAGTTGCGCAACAGGCGGCCCTGCTCGAGATCGACGGCGAGCATCTGACCGGGGCCGAGGCGGCCCTTTTCGATGATGCGGCTTTCGTCGATCTCCAGGACGCCGGTTTCCGATCCCATCGCCACCAGGCCGTCGCTGGTGATGCAGTAGCGGGCGGGGCGCAGACCGTTGCGATCGAGCGTGGCACCCACGCTGCGGCCATCGCTGAACACCAGCAGGGCCGGGCCATCCCAGGGTTCCTGCAGACAGGCTGAGTAGTCATAGAAGGCCTGGATCGCTGGCCGTGATTCCAGCTCCGGTTGCTGCCGGAACGCCTCGGGCACGAGCGTGAGCAGGCTGTCGGTGATCGGCCGACCGCTGCGCACCATGAGCTCGAGCATGGCGTCGAGGTTGGCGGAATCGCTGAAGGCGGCGTTGACCACCGGCTTGAGGTCGTTGGCGGCGTCGCCCCAGATCGCATCGAGGTGCGACTGGGCAGCGTGAGCCCAGTTGATGTTGCCCAGCAGGGTGTTGATCTCACCGTTGTGACCCAGCAGCCGCATCGGCTGCGCCAGGGGCCAGCGCGGCAACGTGTTGGTGCTGAAGCGGCGGTGGTATACGGCGAAGCTCACCGCGAAGCGGGGGTCGCGCAGGTCGGCGTAGAACGCCGGCAACACCTCGGAGCGCACCATGCCCTTGTAGACGACCGTGCGGCTGCTGAAGGAGGCGAAGTAGAGATCGCTGGGGCCGGGGCCCCAGGCTTCCCGCACCAGATCCCCGACGCGGCGGCGGCAGCGGAAGAGCAGGGCTTCAAGAGCATCGCCAGCCACCTCGCCTTCCACGAGCCACTGCTCGATCGCGGGGGCGGTCTGGCGGGCCAGTGGGCCGAGCACCTCAGGCGCTACAGGCACCTCACGCCAGCCGATGCTGCGCAGGCCCAGGCCGGCGGCCGCCTGCTCACAGAAGGCGCGTGCCACGGCTCGGCGCTCCGCCTCGGCGGGCAGGAACAGCATCGCCAGACCGCGGGGCCGACCCTGTTCGCTGCGGGCGGCGGGCCAGACCGCTTCCAGGTAGGGCCAGGGGATGCCACAGAGGATGCCGGCGCCATCCCCGGAATCGCCGTCTCCACCGCAGCCACCGCGGTGCTCCATGCAGTGGAGACCATGCAGGGCCTGGGCGAGCAGAGCATGGCTCGCCTCGCCGCTGAGCTGGGCCAGAAAGCCAACGCCGCAGGCATCGCGCTCGCCCGCCACGGCCTCAGGCGCCGGACTGTCGCAATGGGGCCAGACGGGACGGGAGAAGTGAGGCATAACCCAGGAGAGACCTGCGGTGACCGGCGGCAAACCCGAACTGCGGGATTGACCGCTCCTTGAGGAAGGGGAACTCTAGAGACAGGCCCACGGGGTTAGCGTTCACCACCAACGGAAGCTGGCCTGATGCCGAGGCCTTGGCCATTGCCGCTGTTCCGCCGTCGTGCCAGGCGGGAAGCCGTTGCTGGGTCTGGCGCTATCCAGGTGAGCGGCGGCCTGAGGCGTGTGCTGCTGCTGGGCAGCGCGTTCGTCAGCGGCAGCCTTTGCGCCGCACCGCTGCTCGTCGCTCCGGGCGCTGGGGCGCAGAACCGGTGGCCGCCGCCCGTTCCGCCGCCCCCGGCCCTCGAACCTCAGCGCCTGCCGCACCGGTTCGGCACAGCATCCACCGCTGAGACCGGCCAGCGCCTGGAGATCAACGGCCGCCGGCAGACGGCTCGCTGGGAGCAGCGGGGCTCCGCCAGCCGGGGGGATCTGGAGCTGTGGCTGCCCCTGGAAGTGCTGGAGGGCCAGCTGGGCTTCACCAGCCGCTCGTCCACACAGGGAGGTCTGGAACTCGAGTGGTTCGGCCGCACGCTGCTGGTGCCTGCCGGGGCTCAGCGCAGCCTCGACGACGAGGTGGCCGTGGATGTGAGCCGCCTGCTGCTGGATGCCGGCGTGAGCTGGCAGCGGCAGGAGCGGGGCACCCTGCGGCTGGAACTGCCGGCGGCCACGCTGGAGCAGATCCGGGTGTCCTCGCCGGGGGCGATCGCCAGCTCGGGCGTGCGGCGTGTGGTGCTCGATCTCAGCGGCCCAGCGTTCGTGCGACGCGAGGCTGGCGAACTGCAGATGGCGCTGCGCAGCACCCCGGCCCAGCTGGCCCAGCTGCAATCCCTCGGCCTGCAGGCGCGCCCCGGCAGCGACGGCCTGACGATCGCCTTGCCGGCCAGCGGACCTGGGGCCGTGCTCACCCTGGGCGGGCCGGCCCGCGTGGTGCTTGATCTGACCGGTGCAGCTCCAGGTCCGGTGCGCGCCACCGCGCCAAGCACCGCCCAGCTGCAGGCCCTGCTCAACAAGGGCATCACCGTGGAGCGGCAGGTGCGCACTCTAGGCAACCGACGCATGCTGGTGAACAGCGTGCGGCTCGATCCCCGCCGCAGCCCTGTGGAGCTGCGCCTGCTCACCAGCGCCGAGGGGATGGAAGGCCTCACCTCCCTTCCTCAGCTGGCAGGGCAGGAACAGGCCCTGGTGGCCATCAACGGCGGGTTCTTCAACCGGGTGCGGCGTCTGCCCCTGGGAGCCCTCAAAGACGACGGGCGCTGGCTTTCAGGACCGATCCTCAACCGGGGGGCCGTGGGCTGGCAGGACGGCGCCGTACCGCAGTTCGGCTGGCTGAGCCTCACGGAATGGGTGAGTGACGGCAGCGGCCAGCGCCTGCCGGTGATGGCCCTCAACAGTGGCTATGTGCAGCGAGGCCTGGCGCGCTACACCGCTGAATGGGGGCGAAGCTATCGGGCGATCAGCGGTGGGGAAACGGCCCTGCTGATCAACGGCAGCGTGGTGCGGCAGCAGTTCAACAGTGCCCAGCTGGAACAGGGCATCGCGCTTGGCCCCGAGGACGTGCTGCTGGTGGGGCGGGGCGGGGTTGTGCCGCCGTGGGACGTGGGCAGCCGGTTGAGCCTGAGCAGCCAGCCGACCCATACGCTCGGCCAGAGCCGCTCGGTGCTCGGGGGTGGTCCGCTGCTGCTGCTGAACGGGCGCACCGTGCTCAATGGCAGCGCCGAAGGCTTCAGCGCCGCTTTCCTGCAGCAGGGGGCGCCCCGCACGGTGATCGCCAGCGATGGCTCTCAGATCTGGCTCCTCACCCTCCAGGGGGTCGAGCATGCGGGGCCCACCCTGCGGGAAACGGCCCAGCTGCTGCAGCAGCTGGGCCTGCGCGATGCGCTCAACCTCGATGGCGGCAGCTCCACCGGCCTGATGCTCTCCGGCACCCTGTCGGTGCAGGGCCGAGGGGTGGCCGCCCGCATCCACAACGGCCTGGGCCTGGTGCCTCGTGACCCCTCCCGCGCCGCCGACGCCTCAGAGGGCTCCACAGCCAGCTCCCCTTGAGACCGCTGCCTAACGGCGAGCTGTTGCGTAACGGTGGGCTGCTGCTGAACGCGGGCTTACCGCATACCCGCGGGCTCCGGTCTGGAACCTGCATGCGGCGCGGAAGCCTCCCATGGCCGGACAGCTCGGCAGGGTCGGGGCGCTGCCAGAGTGAAGGCCACCACGCCATCCTTGCTGAGTTCTCCCAATGCCCCGAGGCCTCACCGTGCAGCTGACGCCGGCAGCCGCCGCCGAACTCGGTCGCCAGGCCGCTGTGGCCGGCACGCCGGGGCTGATGCACCTCGATCTGGTGGAGGGCACCTGCGAGCAGTGGGTGATCCGCCTGCGTCCGGGGCATCTGGCCGGCACCCCTGTGGCCCGTGCCGATGGCCTCACCCTGCATGCACCCGCCGACCAGATCGGCCAGCTGGCCGGCCTGAGCCTTGATTACCGCGGCGATCTCAGCGGTGGCGGGTTTCTGATCCGGCCGGGCGAGGGGGTGGCGTGCTGCCCGTGCGGAGCCGCCTTCAGCCGTCAAGGGCGTCGGGGTGCCACGACAAAGTAAGGTGGCGGATTGTGGAAAACGGTCGGACGTCCGACCCATCTCTCCGGCCCTCAATGCCCACGATCCAGCAGCTGATCCGCTCCGAGCGGCAACGCCTCACCCGCAAGACCAAATCCCCAGCGCTGCGGGCCTGCCCCGAGCGCCGTGGTGTGTGCACCCGCGTGTACACCTCCACGCCGAAGAAGCCCAACTCGGCGCTTCGCAAGGTGGCCCGCGTGCGGCTCACCTCCGGCTTTGAGGTCACCGCCTACATCCCCGGCATCGGCCACAACCTGCAGGAGCACTCCGTCGTGCTGATCCGCGGCGGTCGGGTCAAGGATCTGCCCGGGGTCCGCTACCACATCATCCGCGGCACCCTCGACACCTCCGGTGTGAAGGATCGCCGCCAGAGCCGCTCCAAGTACGGCGCCAAGGCTCCCAAGGCCTGAGTCCTGCCTCTTCGTTTCCCTTTCCCGCTTCCCTCTCCTCAGGTTTATGTCACGCCGCAACGCTGCCGAGAAGCGCCCGGTTCTCCCCGACCCCCAGTTCAACAGCAGGCTGGCAACCATGGTTGTGGCCCGGCTGATGAAGCACGGCAAAAAGTCCACCGCACAGCGGATTCTTTCTGATGCCTTCGGGCTGATCAGCGAACGCACCGGCGCCGACGCGCTGGAAGTGTTCGAAACCGCCGTGCGCAATGCCACCCCCCTGGTTGAAGTGCGCGCCCGCCGCGTTGGGGGCGCCACCTACCAGGTGCCGATGGAAGTGCGGCAGGAGCGGGGCACCGCCATGGCTCTCCGCTGGCTGGTCAACTTCTCGCGCGCCCGCAACGGCCGCAGCATGGCCCAGAAGCTGGCAGGTGAACTCATGGACGCGGCCAACGAAGCCGGCAGCGCGGTGCGCAAGCGCGAGGAAACCCACAAGATGGCAGAAGCGAACAAAGCCTTCGCCCACTACCGCTACTGAGTTCACCGGCTCTGCCTGGATCGCGGAATCCCGGCACACCAGAGCTAACCCTTACACTTACTCCGCATTTTTGTCGATCACCCTTCGGAGACCTCAGCTCGTGGCCCGCGCCTACCCCCTGGAACGCGTCAGAAATATCGGGATTGCCGCCCACATCGACGCGGGCAAAACCACCACCACCGAGCGGATTCTCTTCTACTCAGGTGTCGTCCACAAGATGGGCGAGGTGCACGATGGCGCCGCCGTCACCGACTGGATGGAGCAGGAGCGGGAGCGCGGCATCACCATCACTGCGGCGGCCATTTCCACCAGCTGGAAGGACAACCGCATCAACATCATCGATACCCCCGGCCACGTCGACTTCACGATTGAAGTGGAGCGGTCGATGCGGGTTCTCGATGGGGTGGTGGCTGTGTTCTGCGCCGTGGGTGGCGTCCAGCCCCAGTCCGAAACCGTGTGGCGGCAGGCCGATCGCTACAACGTGCCCCGCATCGTGTTCGTCAACAAGATGGACCGCACGGGTGCCAACTTCCTGAAGGTCTACGACCAGATCAAGGACCGCCTGAAGGCCAACGCGGCACCGATCCAGCTGCCGATCGGAGCAGAAGGAGACCTCAAGGGCATCATCGACCTGGTGCGCCAGAAGGCGATCATCTACACGAACGATCTCGGCACCGACATCCTCGAGGGAGACATCCCCGACGACATGAAGGAAGAAGCCGCACTCTGGCGCGGCAAGCTCATGGAATCGGTGGCCGAAACCGATGAGGAGCTCCTCGACAGTTACCTTGAAAACGGCGAACTCACCGACGAGCAGCTGGTCAAGGGCATTCGCGTCGGCGTGGTGAAGCACGGCCTGGTGCCGATGCTCTGCGGATCCGCCTTCAAGAACAAAGGGGTGCAACTGGTGCTCGACGCAGTCGTCGACTACCTGCCCGCACCGGTGGACGTTCCGCCGATCACCGGCCTGCTGCCCGACGGCACCGAGTCCAACCGTCCATGCGACGACAATGCTCCCTTCAGCGCACTGGCCTTCAAGGTGATGGCCGACCCCTACGGCAAACTCACCTTCGTGAGGATGTACTCGGGGGTGCTGCAGAAGGGCAGCTATGTGATGAACAGCACCAAAGACAAGAAGGAGCGGATCTCCCGCCTGATCCTGCTCAAAGCAGACGATCGCGAAGAAGTTGACGAACTGCGCGCTGGTGATCTCGGGGCCGTTCTCGGCCTCAAGGACACCACCACCGGCGACACGCTCTGCGTGGAGAGTGCGCCCATCATTCTGGAATCCCTGTTCATCCCAGAACCGGTGATCTCGGTGGCGGTGGAGCCCAAGACCAAGGGCGACATGGAGAAACTCTCCAAAGCACTGCAGTCCCTCTCTGAGGAAGATCCCACCTTCCGCGTTTCCACCGACCCTGAAACGGGCCAGACCGTGATCGCCGGCATGGGCGAGCTTCACTTGGAAATCCTGGTGGATCGCATGCTGCGGGAGTTCAAGGTGGAAGCCAACATCGGCGCTCCGCAGGTGTCTTACCGCGAAACGATCCGCGGCAAGGCCAAAGGTGAAGGCAAGTTCGCCCGCCAGACCGGCGGTAAAGGCCAATACGGCCATGTGGTGATCGAAATGGAGCCGGGTGAGCCCGGTTCCGGCTTTGAGTTCGTCAACAAGATCGTCGGCGGCATCGTGCCGAAGGAATACATCGGTCCTGCCGAAAACGGCATGAAGGAAACCTGCCAGTCCGGCGTGATTGCCGGTTTCCCGATGATCGATGTGAAGGTCACCATGGTGGACGGGTCCTACCACGATGTCGACTCTTCGGAGATGGCTTTCAAGATCGCTGGTTCGATGGCCTTCAAGGACGGCGTCAAGAAGTGCAATCCTGTACTCCTTGAGCCGATGATGAAGGTGGAAGTCGAAATCCCCGAGGACTACCTCGGTTCGGTGATCGGCGACCTCTCCTCACGTCGCGGGCAGGTCGAAGGCCAGTCCATCGACAACGGACAATCCAAAGTCCAAACCAAGGTGCCCTTGGCCGAGATGTTCGGCTACGCCACCCAGCTCCGATCCATGACCCAGGGTCGGGGTATTTTCTCGATGGAGTTCAGCCATTACGAGGAAGTTCCTCGCAATGTGGCTGAGGCCATCATCTCCAAGAATCAGGGCAATTCCTGATCTCTCACCCCCAACCAACACCCCCGATTCTTTCCTTCAATGGCTCGCGAGAAGTTTCAGAGGAACAAACCTCACGTCAACATCGGCACCATCGGCCACGTTGACCACGGCAAAACCACCCTCACCGCCGCCATCACCAACGTGCTGGCATCCCTTGGCCAAGCGAAAGCTCAGGCCTATGACGACATCGACGGTGCTCCTGAGGAGAAGGAACGGGGCATCACCATCAATACCGCCCACGTCGAGTACGAGACAGAAGGCCGTCACTACGCCCACGTCGACTGCCCGGGTCACGCGGACTACGTCAAGAACATGATCACGGGTGCCGCCCAGATGGACGGCGCCATCCTGGTCGTGGCCGCCACCGATGGCCCCATGGCCCAGACCAAGGAGCACATCCTGCTGGCCAAGCAGGTGGGCGTGCCCGCCCTGGTGGTGTTCCTGAACAAGAAGGACATGGTCGACGACGAGGAAATCCTCGAGCTCGTCGAACTGGAAATGCGTGAGCTGCTCAGCAGCTACGACTTCCCGGGTGACGACATCCCCATCGTGGCCGGCTCCGCTCTGAAGGCTCTCGAGTTCATCCAAGGGGGCGGCAAAGGCAACCGGGGTGACAACGAATGGGTCGACAAGATCCTTGACCTCATGGACGCGGTGGATGAATCCATCCCCGAACCCGAGCGCGAAATCGACAAGCCCTTCCTGATGGCTGTCGAAGACGTGTTCTCGATCACCGGTCGTGGCACCGTGGCCACTGGCCGGATCGAGCGCGGCAAGGTGAAAGTGGGCGAAACCGTTCAGATCGTCGGCATCAAGGACACCCGCGAAACCACCGTCACCGGGGTCGAGATGTTCCGCAAGCTGCTCGACGAAGGCATGGCGGGCGACAACGTCGGTCTGCTGCTGCGCGGCATTCAGAAGGAAGACATCGAACGCGGGATGGTGCTGGTCAAGCCCAACTCGATCAAGCCCCACACTAAGTTCGAAGGTGAGGTCTACGTCCTGAAGAAGGAAGAAGGCGGCCGTCACACCCCCTTCTTCGCCGGCTATCGCCCGCAGTTCTACATCCGCACCACCGACGTGACCGGCCAGATCACGGCCTTCACCGCCGACGACGGCACCAACGTGGAGATGGTGATGCCCGGTGACCGCATCAAGATGTCCGCCGAGCTGATCTGCCCGGTGGCGATTGAGCAGGGCATGCGCTTCGCCATCCGCGAAGGCGGCCGCACCATTGGTGCGGGCGTGGTGTCCAAGATCGTGGAATGATCCTGATCTAGGGTCTTGGCCTTGGGGGGCGTGCCTGCGCTCAGGCTTCTCCCCCCTCTGCTTGCCCCTTCCGGCTTTCAGGCCACTCGCACCTCGGCAATTCAGGCTTCAAGCCTGATTCATCGTTTTCTGCACCGGCAGCGTTCTTGCTGGCGGATGCCTCACCCGCATTTCCCCATGTCCACCGCCATCGCTCAGCAGAAGATCCGCATCCGTCTCAAGGCGTTCGACCGCCGCATGCTGGATCTTTCCTGCGAAAAAATCATCGAAACCGCCGATCACACTGCCGCCACGGCCATCGGCCCCATCCCCCTGCCCACCAAGCGCAAGATCTACTGCGTGCTGCGCTCACCCCACGTGGACAAAGACTCCCGTGAGCACTTCGAAACCCGCACCCACCGCCGCATCATCGACATCTACAGCCCTTCTTCGAAAACGATCGACGCGTTGATGAAGCTTGATCTCCCGAGTGGCGTCGATATCGAAGTCAAGCTCTGAGCCGCATCGGCCCCGCCCCTGCACACGCCTGGCTGTTCGTGAATGGGTTGGCCCAGGCTGCCCCAGAATTCGCTTCTCCTTGCTGCTGCCAGCGCCCCACTGACGCCCCCGCCCGCTTCCCCGGCGGGCTTTGTTTTTTCTAGAATCCCACCGTCAGGCTGCCCGGCGCTTCAGGAGCTGCCAAGGCCGGCGCAGCCAGCGCCAGCCCTTGCCGTTTTGTTTTCTTCGAACATCGACGCAAGACACTTCTCCCTGCCTCTCTCTGGCAAAGCAAACGTGCACCGGCCTTTCGGGTCTTCTTCTCCCATCCACCCGTTTTTCCAGCCCTTTCTCCACCCACCCATCCGTGACTGATCTGGCCGTGAGGGAGCTCCCCCTATTCCCCCTGCCAGATGTGGTGCTGTTTCCGCAGGAAGTGCTGCCGCTGCATATCTTCGAGCCTCGCTACCGCATGCTCCTGCAAACGGTCCTGCAGACGGATCGCCGCTTCGGGGTGATCCGCTGGGACCCACAGGAAAAGAAGATGGCTTCTGTGGGCTGCTGCGCGGAAATCCTCCAGTGCCAGACCCAGGAAGACGATCGCAGCAACATCGTGACCATGGGGCAGCAGCGTTTCCGTGTGCTCGAAGTGGTGCGGGAGGCCCCGTTCCGGGTGGGCATGGTGAGCTGGATCGAAGACGAAACCGACGAGAGCCCGGAAACTCTCAGCGCGTTGGCCGGCAACGTGACCCAGGCCCTGCGGGATGTGGTCGACCTCACGGGCAAGCTCGTGGGGCGGCCGAGCAGCCTGCCCAACGATCTGCCTGACCTGCCCCGGGAGCTCTCGTTCTGGATCGGTTCCCATCTGGGCGGCCCCGTGGCCGATCACCAGCAGAGCCTGCTGGAGCTCACCGACACCGGCGAGCGGCTGCGGCAGGAATTCGCCCTGCTCGACCAGACCCGCCGCCAGCTTGCGGCCCGCACGGTCCTCAAGGACACCTTCAAGGATCTGGGGGAGCCCCCCAGGGATCCCTCCTGATGGCCGGCCTTCCCCTCCCCGCGCTGGCGGCTGTGGCTTCTGTGGTCGTGCTGGCGGGCGCCTTCGTGGTGTGGCAGCGCCGCAACCGCAGCTTCGAGAGCACTGCCACCGTGGCGGAGGCCTACGACCGCTGGACGGAAGACCGGCTGCTCGAGCGGCTGTGGGGCGATCATGTGCACCTCGGTCACTACGGAACCCCACCGCATCGGGCCGACTTCCGTGCCGCCAAGGTGGCCTTCGTCCACGAGTTGGTGCGCTGGAGTGGGCTTGATCAGCTGCCCCCTGGCTCCAGGCTGCTGGATGTGGGCTGCGGCATCGGTGGCAGCGCCAGGATCCTTGCCCGTGACTACGGCTTTGAAGTGCTGGGCATCAGCATCAGCCCGGCGCAGGTGGAGCGGGCCCGTCAGCTCACCCCAGCGGGCCTCAGCTGCCGGTTTGCCGTGATGGATGCCCTTGATCTCGACCTCCCGGATGGGGCCTTTGCTGCGGTGTGGAGTGTGGAGGCAGGGCCGCACATGCCCGACAAGCAGCGCTACGCCGATGAACTGCTGCGCGTGCTGGCTCCCGGTGGGCTGCTGGCGGTGGCCGACTGGAACCGCCGCGATCCCTCCGCAGGAGCGCTCAGCGCAGTGGAGCGCTGGGTGATGCGTCAGCTCCTGGATCAGTGGGCCCACCCGGAATTCGCGAGCATCCCCTCATTTCGCCGCAACCTGGAGCTGAGCGTCCATGCCGGCGGCGCTCACACCGACACCGACGACTGGACCCGCGCAACCCTGCCCTCCTGGATCGATTCGATCCTGGAAGGGGTTCGCCGGCAGGGCGCCGTGCTGGGTCTCGGTCCGGCCGCCGTGCTGCAGGGCATACGCGAAACCCCCACCCTGTTGCTGATGGACTGGGCCTTTCGCCATGGCCTGATGGCGTTCGGTGTCTTCCGCTGCCGCCGCGGGCCGGACACCACGCCCGCGGCGGCCGCCCTGGCTAATCAGCAGGCGAGCGCTCCTCCTCCGCGAGATTCGTGAGCGGATAGGCCCCGAACAGAGCCAGGTGCTGGCACAGCCCCCTGAGCTCCTCGATCGCCTGCTGGAGTGCCTCACCGGCCGCAGGCCGCTCAAGATCCACGAAGAACAGATACTCGCCCATCTCACGTTTGGACGGCCGCGACTCGATTCGGCTCATGTTCAGCTCGCGATGCGCGAAGCAACTGAGCGCCTCCAGCAGCGCACCCGGGCTGTTGGCATGCAAGGAAAACGCCAGGCTGCAGTGGGTGCTGCCTTCGGCTGGACCCCCCTCTTTCTGCAACAGCAGGAAGCGGGTGCAGTTGCCGATCACGTCATTGACCGGATAGGCCAGCACCTCGAGCCCGTGCTCCTCTGCCGCCTGACGCGAGGCGATCGCCGCGCGGAAGCGGCTGCCTGCCACCAGCCGGGCGGCTTCGGCGGTGGAGCTGGTGGGCAGCTGCAGGGCATCGGGCAGGTGTTCCGCCAGCCACTGGCTGCACTGGGCCAGGGCCTGGGGGTGGGAGAGCACCTCGCTCACCCGATCGATCGGTCCGCTGCCCAGCAGGGCATGGCGGATCGGCAGCACCAAGGCCCGGCGGATCTGCAGCTCGGAATGCTCCCAGAGCACATCAAGGCAGGCGGTGACGCCTCCCTCCACCGAATTCTCCACCGGAACCACGGCAGCACTGCAGCCACCATCGGCGAGGGCCTTGACCACAGCACGAATGCTGCCCTGCGGGACGAATTCCGGATCCTGGAAGCCTTCCAGGGCAGCGAACTGGCGCGCCGCCTGTTCTCCGTAGGTGCCGGCGGGTCCGAGGAAGGCGAGACGCATGGGGGAAAGGGAGCGCAGACCGGTGGATAGGATCATCCCCCGCCGGCCTCCCCAGGCGATGTCTCTGGCCTTCAGCGCCAGCCAGCAGCTCACCTTGCCGGTTCACGGGCAGGCCGAGCAGCTGGCCGATTACCTCGATGACGAACAGCGGGTGATCCGGGCCTTGCTGGAACCGCGCCAGCTCACGCCGCTCAGTCCTGGCCACTACCAGTACGAAGTGAGCGGATTCAAGGTGTTTCAACTGCAGGTGCAGCCGGTTGTGCAGTTGCAGGCCCAACGGGAGCCGGGGAGGCTGGAGCTGGAAGCCCTCGATTGCCGCCTCGTGGGGCTCGAAGCCGTGGACGACTTTGAGTTCACACTCCAATCGTGGCTGGCGGTGAACGACGGCGGCCTGGAAGGCGAAGCCCTGCTGGGCGTGCGCGTGAGCCGCCCCACCGTGCTGGGGCTGATCCCGCCGCGCGTGCTGGAGGCCACCGGCCGCTCCCTGCTCAGCGGCATCCTGCTGGGCATGCGCAAGCGGGTGGGCCAGAACCTGCTGAGTGATTTCAGCCAGTGGTGCGAAACCCGCTGAAGCCGCTCCCGGCGGCCGTGTTTTTCCCAGAGGCGGCAGAGCTGCTCACAGGAACCTGGGCGCTCAACGGAGCGGCGGCCAGTCGGTGCCGGCCAGCACCTTGCCCAGAAAGCAGGCCCGGTGCAGCGGCGTGGGCCCGAGCCTGCGCAGGGCCTGGCGATGCAACGCCGTGCCATAGCCGGCGTGCCGCTCCAGGCCATAGCCAGGGAAGCGGCCGGCCAACCGCTGGATCAGGCCATCGCGGGCCTGCTTGGCCACCACGCTGGCCGCGGCGATCGACAGGCAATGGCGATCCCCTCGCACCAGGGTGATCTGTGGCCCGCTCCACAGGCGCAGAGGCAGCACCCCATCGACAATCACGAGGCGGGGCGGCGCTGCCAGCCGCTGCAGCGCTCGCAGCATGGCCAGTTCGGTGGCGCAGCGGATGCCGTGACGGTCGATCTCCTCAGCCGAGGCCTGGCCGAGCGCGAACTGCGCCGCCGCCTCCACAATCAAGGGCAGGAGCCGGCGGCGCTGCAACGGCCGCAGGGCCTTGCTGTCGGTCAGTCCGGCGGCTGCCAGAGGCGGCAGCGCGGATGCCGGCAACACCACGGCGGCGGCGAACACCGGCCCGAACAGGCTGCCCCGCCCAACCTCATCAATCCCTGCACAGACACCGGGATCATGCTGGGCATAGGGATCGGCCGGAAGCTGCGGCTCTGCTGCCTCTCCTTTCCCAGGGTGGGCGCCCACGGGCCGTGGAGAGCGGGCCGGCGCTGGGCTCAGACCGCCGCCGAAGAACGGCGGCGGCGGCGGCGGGGCTCACCGGCCGGGTCGTCGGCAGGGGTTTCGGGGGCGGGATCAGGCACGCTCTGAGCGGCCACAGCGGCAGCCGGGTGGTCGGTGATGCTCACGGCGGCGGGCGTGGCACGGCCGACGGTGCGGGTGATCGGCACCTGCAGCACCGTGGTTTCAATCACGGTGGTGTGGACTGCGGGAGAACGGTCGGTGTCGATCGGCAGCGGGGTGATTTCCACCATCACGGCATCACCGGGATCGCGGGTGGAACTCCAACGGTCGGTGCCGGTCTCTGCCGTGGAAACAACGACGGGGGCGGGAGCATCGCTGGGGTAGTCCGCGGCGGTGCGAGGGGCAGCGGCGCCATCGCCACCGCCACGGCCG
Source organism: Cyanobium sp. ULC065 (assembly GCF_977927515.1). Next base: position 3,098,560 of record NZ_OZ376393.1, read on the forward strand.
CCACGGCGACGCCGCCGGGAGCCTGAGCCTGACAGCTGCTGACGAGCGGCGTCGAGCACCGCCTCCTCTGATTCGCCGGGGCGCACGACCCGGACGACCACGTTGTCGCCGGCAGGGGGCGACTCCAGCAGCAGGGCGGGGTTGAGGCCCATCCAGCCGTAGACGAATTCCTGGTCGTCGTCCATGGGGACAGCAACCAGCTCGGGGTCGTGGCGGCGGCTGACGCCTTCAGAAGCACTCAGCGGTGCTTCCACCACCCGGGGAGCGGCCGGCTCGTCGTCGATGGAGACGAGTACGGGGGTGACTTCGATCAGCTCATTGCCGCTGCGGCTACCACGACCACCGCGTCCACCACGGCGGCGGCCACTGGGCTCGGGCGCGGAGGGGCTGGGCGCCTCGGCGCGGGCGGAGGCAGCGGAGCGCACCAGGCCGGTGACCGTGGCGAGTGGCTGGAGGGTGTCCTTGCCGGGGAGAACAGCCACGTGGCCGAGGCCACCGCAGCTGGGGCAGGCGCGTCCGAACAGCTCGTAGATGTTCTGGCCCTGGCGTTTGCGGGTGAGTTCCACCAGACCAAGCTCGGTGAGCTGGGCGATCTGAGGTCGGGCGGCGTCGTCGCGCACGGCCGAAGTGAAATGCTCGAGCAGCATCAGCTGGTCGCGGCGCGACTCCATGTCGATGAAGTCGATGATCACCACACCGCCGATGTTGCGCAGCTTCAGCTGACGCGCGATTTCAGCCGCCGCTTCGCAGTTGGTCCAGAGGACGGTTTCCCGTGCATTGGCGGAACGCGTGAAGGAACCGGAGTTCACATCGATGACAGTGAGCGCCTCGGTGGGCTCGATGATCACCGACCCGCCGGAAGGCAGATCGACGCGCGGCTTGAGGGCATCGCGGATGGCGGCGTTGATCTTGTGGTGCTCAAGGATGTCGGTGCTTTCGACATGGTGCTCCACCAGCAGATTGGCCTGATCGGCACCGAGGAAGGCGTTCACGCGGCCGACGGCCGCTTGGGTGTCAACCACCACGCGCTGCACCTCGGGGCTGTAGAGGTCGCGCAGCACCCGATGGACGAAGTCTTCGTCACGGTTGAGCAGCGCCGGCGGGGTGGCCGTTTCCGCCGCTTCCTGGATGCCCTCCCACTGACGCAGCAAAGCTTCGAGATCATCGATCAGCAGCTCCTCGCTGATGCCTTCGGCTTCGGTGCGCACCAGCAGGCCGGCGCCGGGCGGCTTGATCAGCACACCCAGGGCCCGCAGACGGTTGCGCTCGCTCTCGGCACTGATCCGCCGGGAGATGTTGACCCCCTGGCCATGGGGCTGAAGCACCAAGTAGCGGCCAGGCAACGTGAGATTGCCCGTGAGACGCGGCCCCTTGGTGCCGGTGGGCTCCTTCATCACCTGAACCAGCACCTTCTGGCGTGGCTCCAGCAGTTCAGTGATGCCGGCAGCACCCTTCCTGAGCCTCAGTGGGCCGAGGTCGGTGACATGAATGAAGCCATTTTTCTCGCTCTCTCCGATGTTGACAAACGCAGCATCAATGCCGGGGAGCACATTCTCGACGCGCCCGACGTAGACGTCGCCGATCTGGTAGCGACCCTGGGCAACGATCAGTTGATCGACGCGTTCGTCGTTGAGCACCGCGGCGATGCGCAGTTGCTCCGCAATGACGATCTGCTGGGGCATGGAGGAAAGAGGGTGGCTCGGAGAAGCCCTGCCATGGGATGGGGATTACCCCCTGAAGCAATGAAGCGATGAGCCGATCGTGCTGAGAAGCCGACCGTCTGCTGCATCAGCAGAATGAGACGGAAGAAAAAGCCTTTGAGGAGCAAGCTCTGGAGGTTCAGCCTCCGTTGACGCCCGAGCTGCCGGAACGGGAACGGACCGGTTGCTGCTGGGTGTGACTACGGCGAACACGCCGCAGGAGCGGGGGCCATAGACGATGCGGCTGTGGATCGAAAGCCACAGACGGATCTGCCGTCTGAGGTGAAATTAGCACGCGCCAACCCCAGGCCCTTCTGCCGCTGGATCTCGACCCCGAGCCGTTCACCTTGGTTCGCAGGAGTGCATCGCTGTTGTGGCTCGCAGGAGGGGGTAGCCAGCGTGGCTGGCTGCTGTTGAGGGCGACCTGCCGCTACAGGCCTTGGCCCTCAGGCCGGCGGCGCCAGGATCAGACGTTCACGCCGGCAGCGGCCCAGAAGCAGGGGCTGGCCGAGCGCCTCCACCAGCCACTGGCGCACCTGATCGGGGCGGATGCTGCGGCCCTGGGCATCGATGCGGGCCTGCAGGCGGAGTGTCACTGAGGCAGCAGCTGTGCCCTCCCCGGTAGCGGCGCCGGCGGCCGCAGCTTCGGCGCTGGCTGGGGCGGCGGCTTGAGCTGCGGCCGTGATGACGCGGGAGCTGCTGTCAGCGCCCTGCGGCGCTGGCAGCAGCTCCAGGGCGATCAGGCAGGGGCGGCAGTCCCGCTCGCGGGGGCGGCCCTTCTTGTCGCTGTCCCGCCAGGGGAGGGTGGCGGACTGCAGCAGATGCTCGATCGCCCGGTGCCAGTCGTCGGTGGACGGAGCCATCACGGGCTCTGCGCCGGCGGCGACCTCCGGGAGCAATTGCAGGCTCCAGTGGGCCTCCGCCAGTTGCTGGGAGAGGGCCGGGCCCGCCAGGGGCACCTCCTGCACCGAGTGCAGGGAGAAACCGTGTGGAAGCTGGGCCTGCAGCCGCGCGAGCACCTCCTGCGGTGGACAGACCTGAGCGAACTCCAGATCGAGCCATTCACCTTCCGCCTCCACACCCAGCGGCAGCGCCAGGGCGAACTGCAGCCGGGGCAGGGGATGAAAACCGCCGCTGAAACTCACCGGCAGCTGGCTGCGGCGCAGGGCCCGCTCCAGCAGGCGGGCCAGATCGAGATGGCTCAGCAGTGCCAGCGAGCCCCGCTTGCTGAAGCCGAAGCGCAGCCTTTGGATCCGTTCGCTGGCGGGGCTGCGCGGCGGCTGCGCCGCAGGGATCGGTGGAGGCGCCACCACCACGTTGTGGCCGAACTCCGGCCCACAGACGCCGCAACTGCTGCAACCCTCAAAGGAGCAGTCCGGCACCACCACTGCAGCAAGGGCCCGTTGCAGGTCTTCGGCCAGCCAGCGCTTGTCGACACCGGAATCCACGTGATCCCACGGCAGTGGCTGGGCGCAGAAGGCCTCCAGATCAGCGCCGCTCAAGGCACCGGTGGCCGTCCAGTCCCCCAGCTCCAGCGCCCGGTAGCGGCCGCCCAGTCCCTCGGCCTCAATCGCCCCGGTCCAGGCGGCGTGGGTGCGGTCGATCGTTTCGAACCAGGCATCCATGCCGGCTCCGGCCCGCCAGGCCGCCTCCAGCACCGGTGCCAGGCGCCGGTCGCCCCGGCCGATGAAATCCTCCATCGCCGACAGGCGCGGATCGGTGACATTGCACTTGATGCCCTTGAGCGTGCGCAGCTCCCGGCGCAGCAGCTCCTGGCGCCGCCGGAACTCCGCCGTGGACACGCTGTGCCACTGGAAGGGTGTGTGGGGCTTGGGCGTGAAGTTGCTGATCGTGAGGTTCAGCTCCAGCCGCCCCAGATCGCGGCACTGCTGCTGCAAAGCGCGGCAGGTGTCGGCGATGCCGATCACATCGGCGTCGGTTTCACCGGGCAGGCCGATCATGAAATAGAGCTTCACCTTGCGGTAGCCGTTCTCCATGGCGGTGCGGATGCCGCGCAGCAGCTCCGCGTCGGTCAGCCCCTTATTGACGATGTCGCGCAGGCGTTGGGTGCCGGCTTCCGGGGCGAAGGTGAGGCCCGCCTTGCGGGTGCCGCCCAGGATGTGAGCAATGTTCTGGTCGAAGCGGTCCACCCGCTGGCTGGGCAGCGTGAGGCTGACGTTGTGCTCGGAGAGGCGGTTGCGCAGCTCCACGCCCACTGCCGCCAGGGCGAGGTAATCGGAGCAGCTGAGCGACAGCAGGGAGAAATCGCTGTAGCCGGTGCGGGCCATGCCCTCCTCCACCGCTTCGATCACGGCCTCGGGTTCCACATCGCGGGCCGGACGGGTGAGCATGCCGGGCTGACAGAACCGGCAGCCCCGGGTGCAACCGCGGCGGATCTCGATCGTGAGCCGGTCGTGGACGGTTTCGATGTGGGGAACGAGGCCCATGCCGTAGTGGGGCATGGGGGTGGCCACCCGCCGCAACACGCGCGCCGGCAGCTCCGGCCGCAGCGGCTGAAGGGTGACACCATCGGGGCCCGGGGCATAGAGCGCCGGCACGTAGACGCCGGGCACATGGGCCAGATCAGCCAGCAGCGCTGAGCGGCTCAGCCCGTCGGCCTTGGCCTCGGCCACCACCAGGCCAATCTCCGCCAGCAGTTCCTCGCCGTCGCCGAGGGCGAAGAAATCGAAGAAGGCGGCGAACGGTTCGGGATTGCTGGTGGCGGTGGGGCCGCCGGCGAAGATCAGGGGTGGGGCTGCCGGGTCGTTGAGCGGCAGGTCGCCCCGGTCGGCGGCCCGCAGTGGCAATCCCGCCAGATCCAGCATCTCGAGGATGTTGGTGGCGCCCAGCTCGTAGCTGAGGCTGAAGCCGAGGATGTCGAAGACGGCCAGGGCGCGGCGGCTTTCGACAGCGAACAGGGGTTGGCCCTGCTGGCGCAGGCGCTCGGCCAGGTCGGGCGCCGGCAGGTAGGCGCGATCGCAGAGCTGGCCTGGGATCGCATTGAGAATCGAATAGAGAATGATGTGGCCGAGGTTGCTGGCGCCCACCTCGTAGAGATCGGGATAGGTGAGACACCAGCGGGCACCGGCGCTGTCCCAGTCGCGTGGCAGCACGCCCCGTTCGTTGCCCAGGTAACGGGCGGGGCGGGCGATGGTGCTGTCCACCAGCTGGTCGAAAGCGACGCGCCCGTGAGGCAGCGGAGGGGTCGCGGCGATGGCGGTGGGCGTCGCGGCAGCAGCGGAACCACACGAAGTCGCCATGGTCATGGCTGAACGCTCAGCAGGCCGCAGGCTGATCGTAGGCAGCTGTCAAGGAGCACCAGCAGCTAGCTGCTGGTGCGTGCGGTGCAGGGCTGGGCAAGCAAACGGGGCAACTACAGCAGGGGCCTGTCACAGCGGTGACCTGCGGCGTTGCACTCGTGCTGCTCCCAGCGCGTGCGGCGCCGTAGCAGGATGCCTGCCAGCGACATTGGCGGCGGCAGCAGTGGTTCAGGTCAACGGCAACTACCTCAAACTCAAGGCCGGGTATCTCTTTCCGGAGATTGCCAGGCGCGTGAAGGCCTTCGCAGCGGCCCATCCCGACGCCCGCCTGATCCGGCTCGGCATCGGCGATGTGACCGAACCGTTGCCTGCAGCCTGCCGCGAAGCGATGAAGGCCGCCATCGACGCCATGGGCACGGCGGAAGGCTTCCATGGCTACGGCCCGGAGCAGGGCTACCTGTGGCTGCGCGAAGCGATCGCCCGCCACGATTTCCAGGCCCGCGGCTGCGCGATCGATGCCGAGGAGATCTTCATCTCCGATGGCTCCAAGTGCGACAGCAGCAACATCCTCGACATCCTCGGCCCCGACAACCGCATCGCCGTCACCGACCCCGTCTATCCGGTGTATGTGGACAGCAATGTGATGGCGGGCCGCACCGGTGAGGCTGACGCCAGCGGCCGGTACGGCGGCCTCACCTACCTGCCGATCACGGCCGACAACGGCTTCATCGCCCCGCTGCCCGAGCAGCCGGTGGACCTGATCTACCTCTGCTTCCCCAACAACCCCACCGGCGCTGTGGCCACCAGGGCCCAGCTGCAGCAGTGGGTCGACCATGCCCGCGCCACCGGCGCCCTGATCCTGTTCGATGCTGCCTACGAGGCCTTCATCCAGGACCCCGAGCTGCCCCACTCCATCTATGAGATCGAGGGGGCCCGCGACTGCGCCATCGAGTTCCGCTCCTTCTCCAAGAACGCCGGCTTCACCGGCACGCGCTGTGCGCTCACCGTGGTGCCCCGCGGCTTGATGGGCACCACCCCCGCAGGAGAAGCGGTGGAGCTCTGGGGGCTGTGGAACCGGCGGCAGAGCACCAAGTTCAACGGCGTCAGCTACATCGTGCAGCGGGGCGCCGAAGCGGTGTACTCCGCCGCAGGGCAAGCCGAAGTGAAGGCTCTGGTGGCCTTCTACATGGAGAACGCGGCGATCATCCGCCGCGAGCTGGCGGCTGCCGGTCTGCAGGTGTACGGCGGCGAGCAGGCCCCCTACGTGTGGATCAAGACCCCCGCCGGCCTCGATTCGTGGGCCTTCTTCGACCGTCTGCTGGAGGAGGCCAACGTGGTGGGCACCCCGGGCAGCGGTTTCGGCGCCGCAGGCGAGGGCTACTTCCGCCTTTCAGCCTTCAACAGCCGCGCCAACGTGGAGGAGGCGATGGCCCGCATCGCTCGCGCCTCCCTGGTGCCTGCTTCCGCCGGAGTTGCCTAAATTCGAACCTCACGTTTCTGGCTGCGCGCCGCTCGTCACCCCGTCCCCTTGCCGTTGTTCCTCCTTTGGCGATGACCCTTCCCCAGGCGGTTGAAACCCCCGGCCGATCACCCGGGGGTGCGGCGGTGATCGACAAGGAGGTGCAGCGGGTGCGCAAGCCCTCGCCGCGCTACCGGGTGCTGCTGCACAACGACCCTGTCAACTCGATGGAGTACGTGGTGTCCACCCTGCGGCAGGTGGTGCCCTCCCTGAGCGAGCAGGACGCCATCGCCGTGATGCTGGAAGCCCACAACACCGGCGTGGGGCTGGTGATCGTCTGCGATCTGGAGCCGGCGGAGTTCTACAGCGAAACCCTCAAGGGCAAGGGTCTCACCAGCACGATCGAACCGGAGGCGTAGTGGAGCCCCTGGCTCCCGCGCCGCTGACCACACCGGAACAGCAGAGCCGCCGGCCCCATGGCCTCGGCACCCTGCTGTACGTTCCTGCGCTCTACGGCGTGGGCTGGCTGGCGGCGCGGCCACTGCAATGGCTTGCGCCGGGCCTGCGGCCTGATCAGATCGACCTGGCCGGGCTGGTGGTGGCCCTGTTGCTCCTGCTGTTCAGCCTGCCCTGGCGCCTGCGCCGCAGCTGGGGAGCCACCCATCCCTGGCGGCGGCTTGGAGTGGTGGCGACACCGCTGATGGCGGTGCGGGCGTTCTTGGGCGGACTGGCCAAGGCCGTCCTGCTGCTGGCACTGGTAGCCGCTGTGCTGTTGGCCAGCGGACAGGCTGCGTGGCAGCTGGATCTGAAGGCCGGCGAGCTGCTCAACGCCCTGGCCCTGCTGCTGGGGGTGGGCTTCGCCGAGGAATTGCTGTTCCGCGGCTGGCTCTGGGGTGAGCTGTCCCTGCAGCTGAGCGGCCGCCGCGCCCTGCTGCTGCAGGCTGCGCTGTTCGCCCTCGTGCATCCCTGGTACCGGGCCGGCAACCCGGGAGCCATCGGACTGCTGGGCGGGCTGATCCTGCTGGGGCTGGCTCTGGCCCTGCAGCGACGCAGTGACGGGGGCGTGCTTTGGGGAGCGATCGGCCTGCATGGCGGCCTGGTGGGCGGCTGGTTCGTGCTCCAGACCGGGCTGCTGCAACTGGCGCCTGAGGCGCCGGCCTGGCTGGTGGGACCCGGGGGGGAGGTGCCCAATCCAATCGGAGGCCTGATCGGCTGGCTGGGGCTGGGGGCACTGCTGGCCTGGGGCTCCCTTACAGAGAGACGCGCACCGGGTTGATGGAGTGGTGGATACCGTTCCAGGATCACAACCGATCGCTTATTTCCAGGATGAATCAATACCTCCAACCAAGCGAACCGCAGCGCAAGGATGGTCAGTCATCCAGCAATCATTCTCAAAGACATGTCCTTGAGCGCCCCTGTGAACATTTGAACCATGACTGACGACTGCTGCAGAAATGGAGAATGGTCGTCAGAAAGCTTCTGTAGCCTTGATGGCTTTCCAGCAGGACATTGCCACTCCGTTGAAGCAGCCGCCCGATCGATTCATCGCGATTCCGTTCTTTTGTATCAGGTTTACTCTCACTCCCCACCTCCATCCTCAGTGATTTTCTCCCTGCTGTCCGATGCACAGAGCGCCGGGGTCTGACAAGGAGCGGAGTTTCAAGCTCAGCTGAACATCATCAAAGCCTGGAGATTCGGAATTTGTAGCAAGATCGATCGTCAGATGGGCAGCACGAACCTCCCCTTGCGCAAAACGAAGCGCAGCACCGTTTCCATTCTCGTGGTGATGTCCGCGGTGAAGTTCATTCCCAGACGCACGTCACAGCGCCTTGAGCCGGATCGCATCACCGTGGTGTGCGGCACGACGGTGACTTCGTATCCCGACGAGGTCCCTGCTGCTGGTGGCGCTGGGGATTGAGGCGGTGCCTGCGCAGCCGCCGGCCTGATCACGTCCGGAGAAACAGACCGCACCGTTCCCCGCAGGGTGCCGAAATCGGGGAAAGGACAACCAGCAAGGCGAAGATCCGCCCGCTGACCTGGCTTCACGTTGTCGATATCTTCGGAGGCCACGGTCATCTTCGCCACCAGCCCCCTGCCGCTGGGGGCGATGCGAGCCAGCTCCTGGCCCTGCTGGACCACCTGCTGGGGGTTGAACAGCTGCATGGAGAAGAGCACTCCATCCACAGGCGCACGCACCAGGGTGATGCCCAGATCCCGGCTGACCTGGGCGCGTTCCCCGCTGTTGGCGGCGAACTCCTGGGCGAGCCTGGAGAGCTGGGCATTGTCGCGAAAGCGCACCTCCTCGACGGCGCGTCGGGCCTTGGCCAGGTCGGAGCTGGCCACCTCCAGGTTGGCGGCCTTCTCATCGAGCTGGAGCGGTGCGATCGCTCCGCTGTTCCTCAGCAGCTGGAAGCGGTTGAACTCCGCCTGGGCCAACTGGAGGGCGGCCTGGGCCTTCTCCACCTGCAGCTCAGCACCCTGCACCGCCGCCCTGTTCTGGCTGCGCAGGGCCTCCAGTTCCCGTTCGAGGGCGCTGCGGCTGGAGGCCAGTTGCTCCCGCCTTCCCTCCAGGTCGGCGGGATCCAGCACCGCAATCACCTGGCCCCGACGCACGGTCTGATTGGCTCGGGCGTCGACGCTGCGCACCCGGCCGCTCAAAGGGGCATGGATGACACTGGTTTCTCCAGTGGGGCGAATCTGGCCGCTTCCACGCACCACCACCCGGTAGGGCCAGACCGCCATCAGGCCGACCGCGCTGACGAAGCTTCCCAGCATCACCAGACCGAGAAGCCTCACCCACGGCCGCACCGAAGGTAGAAACTCCTCGCTGGTGCTGGGCCGGAGCACCAGACCGGCATCGACCTGCCGCGCTGCGAGTCTCTCAGGCTTTCGGGCCTCCGCCGACACCGTCAGCATGGACTGAGCCGAGGGCGGATCAACGGGAGATGGATCGCTCATGCGGGCAGGAGATAGGGGGTGAGTGGTTCCACATCGCGCAGGTCCTGGGGCCGTCCCTGAAACTTCACCTTGCCGCGCTCCAGGTACACGATCCAGTCGCAGCGGAGGATCACGCTGGGTCGGTGGCTAACCATCACGGTGGTGAGACCCTGCCGAAGCGGCAGAAGCCGATCCAGCAGACGGCGTTCCAAGCCGGGATCCAGAGCTGCTGTGGATTCATCCAGGATCAGCACCGGCGGCCTGGCCACCAGCGCCCGGGCGATCGCCAGACGCTGCCGCTGGCCGCCGGAGAGGTTGGCACCGAACTCACCCAGCACTGTCTGATAGCCATCGGGGAGCTCGCGGATGAACTCATCGGCCAGGGCCAGATCACAGGCAGCCACCACCTGATCGAAGCCGGCATCGGGATAGGTGAAGCGAAAGTTCTCCAGGATGGTTCGGTTGAAGAACTGCGGATCCTGTGGGATGAGCGCCACCTGCTGCCGGAGGCACTCGAGCGAGATGTCCTTGAGCCCGTAGGGTCCGTAGTGAATCGTGCCGCTCTGGGGCGGATAAAGACCCGCCATCAGCTTCACCAGGGTGCTTTTGCCGCAACCTGACTCGCCGATCAATGCCGTCATGAAGCCGCCCGGGATCGTGATATCGAAATCCTTGAGCAGCTCCATGCGCCCGGCATGGTGAAAGCCGAGATCCTTGCAGCGGATCTCACAACCCAGTGGAAGCGCCACCCAGGGCTTCGTTGCGGCCTTGGGATCCTCCACCGTGCCATCGAGCACCTCCGAGAGGCGATGGAACACCACCTGAGCAGTGATGAAGTCGCCGGCGAAGGCCACCAGCGAATCCAGGAACTCCAGGACGTTGAACCCCATGCCGTTGAAGGCCAGCAGCTGGCCAATGCTCAGCCGGCCGGCGATGACAAAAGTGCTTCCATACCAGAGCAGCGCCAGAGTGGTGACGTTGGAGAGAAGCTCGGTGGTGCTGGAGCCAAACAACTTCAGCTGCAGCGTCTTCCAGCGCAGATGAGACAGGGTTCCGAAATTGCTCTGGTATTCATCCCAGACCTGCGGGGTGGCTTCGGTGGTTTTGAGAACCTGGGCCCCGCGGAAAGCCTCGACCAGGAACCCCTGATTCTCGGCGGACTGCACGATGAGACGGCGGGTCTTCTGACGCAGCGCAGGCAGGAACAGCAGATTGGCACTCACCACCAGCAGGAATGCGAGCAAGGCAACGACCGTGAGGGCAGGGCTGTAGGCCAACATCACCGCGAGCGACACCAGGGCGACGAAGAGCTGGCTGGGGAGGCCCAGCACCACATCGCCGATCAGACCATTGATGCGATTGACATCGCTGATTCGGCTCACAACTTCGCCGCTGCGGTGGCTGTCGAAATAGGTCATCGGCAACCTCAGCAGCTGATGGCCGTACTCGAGCAGCATCCCGAGTTGCAGGCGCTGGGCGAAATGGCCCACGAGATGGCCCTGCAGCAGAGAGATCAGGTTGCGGAAGACGAACAGCAACAACATTCCCAGCCCAAGGCTGGTGAGCAACTGGCTATCCCGCCTCACCAGCACGTCGTCGGTGAGGAACTGCATCAGCAGCGGCATCGCGAGAGCGAGTAGACCGATCACCGCATTAATGGCCAGGGCCTGCGCTAGCAGGCCCCGATAGGGCAGCACCAACCTCAGGAACCGCAGGAAGGGGGCCCGTTGAGCCTCCTCCTGTTGGTTCAGACGATGGAGATCGGGCTCGAGCAGCAGCATCACGCCGTTGCTCCAGCCCTCCAGAAACTCCCGCTCGGACAACCAGCGCAGCCCAACAGCCGGATCGGCGATCAGGTAGCTCTGCCTGCGCTTAACGTGGAGGACCACCCAGTGATTGCCCTTCCAGTGGCAGATCGCTGGCAGGGGAACGGTGTCAAGATGCCGAAGCAAGTCGGACTCGACACGCACCGCTCGGGCCTGAAAGCCGATGGCGTCGGCCCCTCGGCGCAGCCCCAACAGAGTGGAACCGAGGGAGCCGGTGCCGACCAGCTCACGCACACGCGCGAGAGAAAGATTCCTGCCGTACTGGCGAGCCACGGTCGCGACACAGGCAGCGCCGCAATCCTCCTCGGAATACTGCTCGACGAAAGCGTAGCGGGGCATTGAATGGAGAACGCATCAGGAAAGTAGGGGACTAGACGTTCAAGTGACACTGAAACTGTGGCGGTTCGCAAACCGAATCAACGGCGCGCCGCGACATAGAGCCTCACACTAAGGAAGATTTTGCAGGCCTTCTCAAGCGGCCGGCTGCCGAAAGGGATGGGGCAGCCAGCTGGATCTTCCTCAACCAGGAAGACCCAGCGAGTGCGAACCCATTCCCCAGCAGATTCAACAAGCCCTTTCGGCGCGCTGACGTAGCACCCAGGTATAAAACCTGCGCAGCAGAATGGGCCAGAATGCGGAACAAAGTCATGGACGACTTGGAGCCTGAAGACCATGCAGTGAACGAGAGTCGAGAGTCCGGCCGTCTGCAGCCATCCCGCTGAACGCTCCAGAAATCATCACCCGACAGCCGTAGCAAGGGCCCGGCGCCCTTCCACCGGCGCATGCAGCGACTCCTCCAACGGGGCCGTGCCGTAATCGCGCTGGAGCAGATCCATCACGGTGCGGCCGAAATCAGCGGGGTTCGTCTCGAAGGCTTCCAGACAGATCCGGCCGAAGGTGCTGCCGAGTGGCTCGGGATTCCAGAGCAGTTTCCTGGCCGTCCAGGGCATCATGCTCATCGGGTTGTAACCGGGCTGCAGAATGTTCTGATCAAAGGCATACTGCTCCAGGTGCGTGTGGGGCTGCAGGCCGATGAAGAAGATCGCCGGCTCCACCTGCTGCACGCCGAAGATCCGCTCCAGCTCCCGGTGATAGGCCACGGTCTGGCGGATCGTTTCCGGCCGTTCATCAATCACGTTGAAGGAGTAATTTACGGACACCGTTTCGCGGAAGCCGGCGCGCACCAGCAGGCGGCAATTCTCCAGCACGGTGCGAAGGTTGTAGCCCATGCGCATCTTGCGCACCAGCTCCTGGCTGCCGGAGGTGATGCCGATCTCGAAGTAACTCATGCCCGTAGCCACCATCAACTCAGCCAGTTCAGCGTCCAGGTTGTCGGCGCGGATATAGGCCGCCCAGCGGATATCGCTGAGCCCCTCCGCCTGAATCGCCCGCAGCAGCTCCTTGGCATCCTCGATATAACGGCGTGCAGGAATGAACTGGGCATCGGTGAACCAGAAGCCGCGCACGCCGCGGTCGTAGAGCTCACGCATCTCTGCCACCACCTCAGCCACCGGGTTCACCCGCACCTGCTTTCCTTCCACCACCGTGTACACGCAGTAGCAGCAGTTATGCGGACAGCCTCGCTTGGTCTGCACGCCCACATAGAAATCACCCGCATCCAGATACCAATCGAGCTGGGGCCAGATCGAAGCGATGTAGTTGTAATCGCAGGCTGTTTTGATCAGACCGGCGGGCTGCTCGTGAATCAGGCCAGGCCGGGGCTCTTCGCCCACCACAAAACAGCGTTCACCATCCAGTGAGACTCCTTCAATCAGCTTCTCCAGCAGTGGCTCGCCTTCGCCCACCGACACCACCGTGCCCTTGGGCAGGCGACGGCCCAGCTGCTCGTAGAACACGCTCACCGCACCACCGCCAAGCACGACGCGGGCGCTGGAGTGATAGCGACGGGAGCGGGCCAGGCCCTTGCGCACCAGGCGCAGATTGCGCCACAGCTCTCCATAGAACGCCCCCATCAGACGCAGCCCCCCGATGGCACCGCGCAGGCGTTTCAGCGGGTCACGCGCATAGAACACCTCGAAGGAGTTCTGCAGGGGGTTGCCGCCCCGGCCATCCACCGGCGCATAAATCTGAATATCGCGCCAGGAGAACACCAGCAGGGTGGGACGGAAGGCGTCGATCGTGGCCAGCAGCACCCGCTCCACATCCAGCACCGGCAGGGCCGCCAGATCAAGCAGGCGCTGGGGCAGCTGCGGGAAGCGTTTGTGCAGATGATCGGCCAGATACACCGGACCGACGGGAAAGATCGGATTGCAGGGCAAGCGGATCAGCAGCACCCGCTCGCCATTGGGGCCCTCGGCGTGATCGGCAGGCCGGCCCGGTGAAGGTTCCGGTGAAGGTTCGATGGTGGTGGCGTGCGGCACGTCCAGCCGGTTCAGGCGAAGTCGGACGCTAACAATCTCACTTCAAGATCAGTGGCCCGGCGGCGCAGGGCAGGCGGCAGCCAGGCGATCCAGGCGGGCTGCACGCACAGCCGCGGGCGCAACTGCCAGCCGGCAGCCGCCAGCCGGGCAGAGAGCTGGGCCGGGCTGGGTTGGGGGTAGGCGGGATTGATCACATCGTGAACATCGATGCCGCCCAGGTCGTTGATGCCGGCAGCGATCGCGTCCGCCAGGCCATCGAGCGGCCACAGGTTGGCGGGCAATTGGAGGTTCACCTCGGGCGGCAGCAGCCGGCGCGCCAGCCGGATCGTGTCGAGCACCGCCCCCTGCTCCGCCGCATCCAGCGGGCGGGCCTGCGCGCCATCGGGACGCCAGGGCTGAAGAATCACTTCCTGGAGATGGCCCCAGCGGCGCTGCAGCCTCGCCAGCAACTCCAGCGCACGGCGGCGATCCGCCGACGTTTCGCCCACGCCCAGCAACAGACCGGTGGTGAACGGAATGCCCAGCCGGCCGGCCTGCACGAGCTGGCCGATGCGCCGCTCCAGCCGCTTGCTGGGGGCGGCCCGGTGCAGACGGTCGTAGGCGGGGCCCAGCCCTTCGAGCATCAGCCCGAGCGAGGGGTTCAGCCGCCCCAAGGCGGCCATTTCCCGCAGCGAGAGCGGGCCGGCATTGGTGTGAGGCAGGCGCCCCATGGCGAGCGCCTCCCTGCTCAGCGCCAGCAGCCAGGCGAACCAGGCGACCCGCTGCGGAGAAGCGGGGGCGGTTTCTCCGGAGAGCAGCAGCACTTCGCTGGCCTGAGGCCGTCGGAGGAGCTGCTCGCGGGCTTCAGCTGTGGTGAGCAGTGGCGCAGTGCCGGGGGGGCGGCGAAAGCTGCAGTAGGTGCAGGCGTTGAAGCAGGCGTGGGTGGGCACCAGGGTGACGCTGGGGCTCCAGCGCACGACGGGGTCGCGGCTGCGGCGGATCGCCGCGTGGCTTCGCCTTCTGTTCTGCCGGTGCAGCTGCATGTTCATCCCTGCCGGCGCAGCTGCCTGTTCATCCGCCTGCGTGAACGCTCCTGCGCCGCCACTGCTGAAAACCGAAGCCAAACCTTAAGCGCCCCACACATCCCGCAATGTGCTGTTACATTGCGTCAGGCGAAAGGCTCCGGCCTGCGGAGGGGACGTTCCCCCGACGCTTTCGCCTTACTTAACCGACCCCTTCGGGGGCCACACCCAACGCTCTCATGACCACCACTCTTCAGCAGCGCCAAGGCGCGTCTGCATGGAGCCAGTTCTGCGAGTGGGTCACCTCCACCAACAACCGCCTCTATGTGGGCTGGTTCGGTGTGCTGATGATCCCCACCCTGCTGGCCGCCACGATCTGCTTCATCGTGGCCTTCATCGCTGCACCCCCTGTCGACATCGACGGCATCCGTGAGCCGGTCGCCGGTTCGCTGATGTACGGCAACAACATCATCTCCGGCGCCGTTGTTCCTTCCAGCAACGCCATCGGCCTGCACTTCTACCCCATCTGGGAAGCCGCCAGCCTCGATGAGTGGCTGTACAACGGCGGTCCTTACCAGCTGGTGGTGTTCCACTTCCTGATCGGCATCTTCTGCTACATGGGCCGCGAGTGGGAACTCTCCTACCGCCTCGGCATGCGCCCCTGGATCTGCGTCGCTTACAGCGCTCCTGTGGCCGCTGCTTCCGCCGTGTTCCTGATCTATCCCTTCGGTCAGGGTTCCTTCTCTGACGGCATGCCCCTCGGCATCTCCGGCACCTTCAACTTCATGCTGGTGTTCCAGGCGGAGCACAACATCCTGATGCACCCCTTCCACATGCTGGGTGTGGCTGGTGTGTTCGGCGGCTCCCTGTTCTCGGCCATGCACGGTTCGCTCGTCACCAGCTCGCTGGTGCGTGAGACGACCGAAAGCGAGAGCCAGAACTACGGCTACAAGTTCGGCCAAGAAGAAGAGACCTACAACATCGTGGCTGCTCACGGCTACTTCGGTCGCCTGATCTTCCAGTACGCCTCCTTCAACAACAGCCGCAGCCTGCACTTCTTCCTGGCCGCCTGGCCGGTGGTGGGCATCTGGTTCACCGCCCTGGGCGTGAGCACGATGGCCTTCAACCTGAACGGTTTCAACTTCAACCAGTCGATCCTCGATGGCCAAGGCCGTGTGGTGAACACCTGGGCGGATGTGCTGAACCGTGCAGGCCTGGGCATGGAAGTGATGCATGAGCGCAATGCGCACAACTTCCCGCTCGACCTGGCGTCTGCCGAAGCCACCCCTGTGGCCCTGTCCGCTCCGGCGATCGGCTGATCCCCTACGTTCTTCAACAGGTTTTCATCGAAGACAGGTTGAGGAGCATCGATTGATCAGCAGCCCCCGCAGATTGCGGGGGCTTTTTTTTTGGCAGGAAGCAGCGAGAGGTGGATGGGGGACTGGGACTGGGATTGGGATTGGGTGTGGGTGTGGGCAAACAGGTGCGAATGATGAAGAACGGCTTAGGGCCAGGGGTGGTGGCTGCCGCCTGTGAGCACAAGGCGCACGCATGTCGGCATCGGCTCAGACCGGCAGGAAGCGCGTGAACAGCCTTCCGTGCAGATCCCGGGCAAGAACGTTCTGACGCCTCGGACGCTGCAGTTCGAATCAGCAGACTCCACCAAGGGCAAGAGCGCCCTCCGTGCAGCAGCTTCAGCTTTGCGATCAAGAAAGAAGGTGGAGCTTTCGCTGCCGCAGGCACAGGCCTACCAGAGCAACAACACCAGAGAGCAAGACAAACAGAGAGAGGAAAGCCGGTTCATTGGCAGCGGCATGCTGGAAGCTTGAAAACGCTAGATAGACACATGCCACAGCGAAAAGAAGCGGACACAAGGGGAAGAGTGGCGTCTGGAAAGTGTTCACGCTTGGCGCACCGGAGCGGCGGCGCAGGATGATCAGGGACAGTGCAATCAGGGTGAGAAAAGCCCAGAAGAGGGGTGCGGTGTATTCCACGATCGCCGTGAAGCCATCGGGTTGAACGGCGGCGATCGCAATCAACGCGCTGCTGAAAAGACTCTGAACCAGAAAACTCCGGGTGGGGGTGCTTCGTACCCTCTGCCATCCGCCGAGGAAGCCAAGGGCCTGCCAGCCTTGGCCAAGGGCATGGTTGGCCCTTGCACCCATCACCATCGTTGCGTTGATGCTGGTGAGGGCGGCCGCCCCGATCAGCAGGATCACAGCCAGCTCTGCCCAGCGGCCAAGGGTCTGGCCCAGAACATCCACGGCGGCAGCAGAGCTTTGGGCAAGCCCGGAGATCCCCAGCGCGGAAAGCAACGACAGGTTGAACACCAGATAGATCGCGGTGATCAACACCAGGCTCAGCACCAGCACGTTCGTGACCGCGCGAGGCCCACCTCTCACCTCTGAAGAGATGGTGGCGGCCTCATTCCAACCGCCGAAGGTGAGCAGCACGAACACCAGGGCTGTGCCCAGGCTGGCCGGACGGGGACTGCTCTGAAAGGCCTCGGTGGAGATAGACGCGAGGTGACCATTGCTGGCAAAACCGGCAATGCTGATGATCAGCAAACCAACCAGGATCACCAGCACCAGTGGTTTCTGGATGCCGGTGGCCACGCGCAGCCCCAGCAGATTCGATGCCGTGAGCACAAGCACGACAACCAGCGCCCCCATCCCTTCAGATCGGAGGCCCAGGGGCAGCAGACGGCTGATGGCGTCGCTGAACACAAAAGCAAGCAGAGCAATCGAGCCAGGATTGATCACCGTGGCCTTGGTCCAGGCATACAGGAACGACAACCTGCGGCCATAAGCCAGGGTGAGGAAGTGATACTCACCGCCGATGTGGGGGTAAGCGGAACTGAGTTCGGCATAACAAAGGGCGCCGGTGAAGCTCACCACAGCCCCCACAACCCAGGCAGTGATCAACCAGCCGGGATCCTGGGTGAACTGCGCCACCAGGCTGGGGGTCTTGAAGATCCCGGCTCCGATCACCAGGCCAACGATCAGGCAAACAGCTTCCCATTGGTGGACCACCCTGGCTGGATTGGTCTTGGCTAAAGAGGAGGAGGTCATGGACTCTGCCTGCGCGCACAATTGGCTCATGGCCGACTCCGAAGCGCTTGGCCGATCCGGCCACCTGACAGCTGCACGTCCACCCCCTGATCGCTGAGGGTTCCGGCAAGGATTCCGGCTCGGACCGTTCCCTTGAACGTGCCGCGGGGTTCGTCACCATTGGCTGATCTGGTGCCGTAGGTGAAGCTGATCGCTTCGCCCCGCATCCGTCCGGAGAGAATGCTGAGGCTCTCACCATTGAGCAGCAGGCGGCCTCCCAGCAGCTGGAAGGACTGCTGGATGTCAAGCTCCGCTGCCGGCTTCGCACCATGAGCGCCCAGCTGCCAACGGCCCTGCACCGAGGCCGGAACCACCCAGAAATAGCCTCTGCCCCCTTCCAGCTCAATGGTGGCATCAGCCGGCCAGGTGCCCATATCGAAGGAATTGGATACAACACGGGTGCCCGGACGCATCGCCAGGATGGTGGGCTTCAGCTTCACGTTGAGTTGTGGCAAGAGGTAAAGCGTGAGCACCGTGGCTTCGCTGAAATCCTCTTTGAAGATGTCTCCCCTGATGAACGTCACCTTGTCGTTCACTGCGGCCCGAGCGGCATGACGTTTGGCAAGCGCAACCAGATCTGGGTTGTACTCAATGCCAACAGCTTTGATCCCATAGCGTTGAGCCGCGCCGATTACAATCTTGCCGTCGCCTGAGCCAAGGTCGTAAAGAATGTCACCGTCCTGGATGTTCGCGATGTCCAACATGGCCTGCATCAGGGCATCCGGCGTTGGCACCCAGATCACGTCCTTCCCTTCCTGACCCACGCTTGGCTGGTACAGCACATCGCCTGGCGTGGCTTGGGAGCCATCGGCCCTTGCAGCGACCGGTGGCAGCAGCCAGACCAACAACGCTGATGTGACCAAGGCCAGACCATTGATCCTCACCATCGAACGGCTTGTTCTTCGAGCCGACCCCAATAGTCCGACTGGATGACCGCCGCAGTGGGACAAAGGGGGCATCACCTCAATGGATCATCTCGCCACCATCTTGGTGGCCCTCACTTCAGGGTTGATGTGCTCCACAGCACTCGAGATGTCCATTTTATCCAACGGAGTATCCACTCTCTTGCGTGCAATAGCGGAGTGGAATGCCCGTGAATGGGCCGAAAGCTTCCCCTTTCGCCTGCGACCTTCTCCATCCAAATGACGGAACATTCACCCCTTGGCAGTGAGAACAATGACCCTTCACCGGTATTGCGTGCATGCAGGTTGCAGGGCATCGATCCAACCGCCAGCGCCCCCTAAGGCCGCGGGAACGGTGTGGCGCAGACCTCATGCGCGGGCCATCGGGGCGGGGATGAGAAGCGCGGGGAGCGGCGCCAGGCAAGCGACGCCGGCCTGAGACAGCAGAGAGGTGATACCTGAGGCGCAGCAGCTCGAATCGGTAGGCTCCAGCCAGTGCAACGGCGCCATGGGCAGCAGCTTCGGCCAGCTCTTTCGTATCAGCACCTTCGGCGAATCGCACGGCGGTGGCGTGGGGGTGATCGTGGATGGCTGCCCGCCGCGGCTGCCGCTGGATCTGGCGGCGATTCAGGCCGAGCTCGACCGGCGCAGGCCGGGGCAGAGCCGCATCACCACCCCGCGCAAGGAAGCCGATCAGGTGGAGGTGCTCAGCGGGCTGCTCGATGGGGTCACCCTCGGCACCCCGATCGCCATGCTGGTGCGCAATCAGGACCAGCGTCCCGGCGACTACAAGGACATGGAGGTGGCCTTTCGCCCCTCCCACGCTGATGCCACGTACCAGGCCAAGTACGGGATCCAGGCACGCAGCGGCGGTGGCCGCGCCTCGGCGCGGGAAACGATCGGCCGGGTGGCCGCCGGTGCGATCGCCAAGCAGTTGCTGGCCCGCGCCCACGGCACCGAGGTGATGGCCTGGGTGCGGCGCATCCACACGATCGAGGCGCAGATCGATCCAGCGCTGGTCACCCTGGCCGCTGTGGAGGCCAACATCGTGCGCTGCCCCGACCCGGGAACGGCGGAGCGAATGATCGAACGGATCGAGACGATCGGCCGCGAGGGTGATTCCTGCGGTGGGGTGATCGAGTGCGTGGTGCGGCGGCCGCCGCCAGGGCTGGGCATGCCGGTGTTCGACAAGCTGGAGGCGGATCTGGCCAAGGCGGTGATGTCACTGCCAGCCACCAAGGGTTTTGAGATCGGCTCCGGCTTCGCCGGAACCCTGCTGAGAGGCAGTGAGCACAACGATGCCTTCCTGCCCACCGCGGATGGCAGCCTGCACACCTCCACCAACAATTCCGGGGGCATCCAGGGCGGCATCAGCAACGGCGAGGAGATCTGCCTGCGGGTGGGCTTCAAGCCCACCGCCACGATCCGCAAGGCCCAGCAGACGGTCACGCTTGCCGGCGAGGCCACCACGCTCGAAGCCAAAGGACGCCACGATCCCTGCGTCCTGCCGCGCGCGGTGCCGATGGTGGAAGCAATGGTGGCCCTGGTGCTGGCCGATCACCTGCTGCGTCAACAGGGGCAATGCAGTCTTTGGTGATCACGCTGATGCCGGGGCCGGCGGCAGGAGGGCGGCCGCCCGCTGGGAAGCAGGCAGGCTCCCTCAGCTCTTGATGGGCACAGCTTTCCGCTCAGGCTGCCACGCACACAAGATTGGCTCAGGCCTGAGAGAAGGGCAGCCCTTGCCCGGTGTTTGCAGGACTGTCCGGATTATCTGCGTTCTTGGCTGAGGCGGCTGCTGAAGCCTGCTTGAGGGCCTGCAGCAGCAGCGCCAGCTGAGGGTCCAGGCCGGCCTCCCGGCCGGCGGTGAAGAGGGCCGAACCCAGGGTGACCGCCTGCACCCCAGCCGCCAACCAGACGGGCACATCGGCAGGGCGCAGGCCACCGGCGGCGATGCAGAAGGGCAGCGGAGCCAGAGGACCGGCCAGCAGGCGCCAGTAGCCAGGGCCGAGCGCCGCCGCCGGAAACAACTTGACGAGACCACAGCCAAGGCGCCGGGCACGCTCCACCTCCGTGGGGGTCATCACTCCTGGCACGAGCACCAGATCCAGCCGTGCCGCCTCGGCCAGCAGCTCGGGGCACAGCAGCGGCGACATCGCATAGGACAGACCGGCCGCACGCACATCGGCGAGGGCAGCGGTCGTGGTGATCGACGCTGCTCCCAACAACAGGCCGGGAAACTGGCCTTGCAATGCCTGGCACTGCTCCACCCAGCCGGACTGGGGCGACCAGGCCACCTCCACATGCAGTACACCCGCTGAGGCCAGCTGCTCCACTTGACAGTGGAGTGCGGCGGCCTCAGCGCAGCGCACGACGGTGAGCAGGGGCTGCTCCCGCAAGGAAGAGATCAGCCCGCCAGTGGCGGGCCCCCAATCCGCAGCCCCAGACAGGAGCTGCGGAACACCTGCTGGCTCAGACGTACTCGGCGACCCGCACATCGCTGCGGATCAGCAGCTCCTGCAGCTCCTCGGCATCCACGGTTTCCTTTTCCACCAGGATGTCGGCGAGTTCGTCGAGCACCGAACGGTTGTCGGTGAGCACGCCCTTGGCGCGGCGATAGGCCTCTTCCACCAGTTGCCCCACCTCCTCATCGATGGCGGCGGCGGTGTCTTCGGAGAAGTCGCGCTCGGCGGCGATGTCACGGCCGAGGAACATGCCGCCCTGGGAGCGACCGAGGGCCACAGGACCCAGCCGATCGGACATGCCGAAGCGGGTGACCATCTGGCGGGCGACGCGGGCCACCTGCTGGAGGTCGTTGGAGGCACCGGTGGTGACTTCGTCTTCGCCGTAGACGATCTCTTCGGCGACACGGCCACCCAGGGCGACAGCCATCTGGTTCTGCAGATAGGCGCGGGAATAGAGGCCCGATTCCATCCGCTCTTCACTGGGGGTGAAGAAGGTGAGGCCGCCGGCCTGGCCGCGGGGAATGATGCTGATCTTCTGCACCGGGTCGTAGTCGGGCATCAGGGCGCCCACGAGGGCATGGCCCGCTTCGTGATACGCCACGAGGCGCTTTCGCTTCTCGCTCATCACCCGGTCTTTCTTCTCGGGGCCGGCCATCACGCGCTCGATCGCGTCGTTGACCTCATCCATCGACACTTCGGTGAGCTGGCGGCGGGCCGCCAGGATCGCCGCTTCGTTGAGCAAGTTGGCCAGGTCGGCGCCGGTGAAACCGGGGGTGCGGCGAGCGACGCGGTCGAGGTCGACATCCTTGGCGAGGGTCTTGCCGCGGGCGTGGACACCGAGGATCTGCAGCCGGCCCGCGTAGTCGGGGCGATCGACCACCACCTGGCGATCGAAGCGACCCGGCCGCATCAGCGCTGAATCGAGCACATCGGGGCGGTTGGTGGCAGCCACGATGATGATGCCGGTGTTGCCCTCGAAGCCGTCCATTTCGGTGAGCAGCTGGTTGAGGGTCTGCTCCCGCTCGTCGTTGCCACCGCCGAGGCCGGCGCCGCGCTGACGGCCCACCGCGTCGATCTCATCGATGAACACGATGCAGGGGGCATTCTTCTTGGCCTGCTCAAACAGGTCGCGCACGCGGCTGGCGCCCACGCCCACGAACATCTCCACGAACTCCGAACCGGAGATCGAGAAGAAGGGCACGCCGGCCTCACCAGCCACCGCTTTAGCCAGCAGGGTCTTGCCGGTGCCGGGGGGGCCCACCAGCAGCACGCCTTTGGGGATCTTGGCGCCGACGGCCGTGAAGCGATCGGGGTTCTTGAGGAAGTCGACCACCTCGGTGAGCTCGAGCTTGGCGCCTTCGATGCCGGCCACATCACCGAAGGTGACCTGGGTCTGCGGTTCCATCTGCACCCGGGCCTTGCTCTTGCCGAAGCTCATGGCCGGGTTGCCACCGCCACCCTGGGCGCGGCGCAGCAGGAAGAAGAGGCCGCCGAGCAGGAGCAAGGGGAACAGCAGGCTGCCGATCGCCTGTTGCCAGGCCGCCGGTTCGCGGCTGGGCTGCACGGCGATGTCGACGTTGTTGTCGGTCAGCAGCTTCAGGAGGTCCTTGTCAGGGGCGAGGTTGACCACCGCGCGGCCGCCATCGTTCTCGACGATCTGTGCGGTGCCCCGGTCGGGGGAGATGAGCACGCGCGACACCTGCTTGCCTTGCACCGCTTCAACGAAGTCGCTGTAGCGGAGCGTGCGGGGGGCGTTGGCCGGGTTGGGCCGGTCGAGGAAGGCCGTTCCCACGGCGATCACCACGACGGCAAGGAGCACATAGAGCCCCGCATTGCGCCAGCGCTTTTTCACCCTGTGTGCTCCTGATGAGATGGAAGTAACGGAATGTTAATGGGGCGGCAGGCCGTCAGACGGCGCGCAGGACCTCCACCACGCTACGGAAGGCGAACCATTCCGGGATCTCCTCGCCGCTGCGCAGCATCTGACGGAACTGGGTGCCACTGAGTTTCTTCACATGCAGCCCGCGGGCCTCGGCGTGCTCGGCGGTCACGTAGCCCTCCTCCTCGGTGTACACGAGGTTGAGCGACGGCACCGTTTCCATGCCTAGCTCGGTGGCCTGGTCGCGGGCGAAATCCTGCGCCTGGTAGGGGCCGTAGAAGTCGTCGCCGGTGAGGGACGATTTGCAGCCGGCCATGTCGCGGCCGATGATGAAGTGGCTGCAGCCGTAGTTCTTGCGGATGATCATGTGCTGCAGGGCCTCACGCGGGCCGGCCATGTGCATGGCGTAGGGCAGATAGGCCCAGCGGATGCGGGGGTTGTCCACCTCGGCGGCCAGCCGCTCATACGACTGAAAGCGCACCTCGCCGGCGATGTCGTCTTCCTGGGTGGGGCCGCAGGTGGGATGCACCAGCACCACGGCATTGGCGCTCACGTTGGTGGCGTGCAAGGCACGGGTGAACAGCTCATAGTGGGCCCGGTGGATCGGGTTGCGGCACTGGAAGGCCACCACGTCTTCGCTGGCAGGCAACTGGCTGCGCACCTCGGCCGGCGTCTGGCAGGGAAAGACCCGGCGGGGCAGCTCCAGGCCCTGCAGCATGCCGCCGAGGTAGAAGCGCCCGCGCTCGCCGCAGATCATGCGCACCGCCGGGTGCTCGATCGAGGTGGTGCCGTAGCAACCGGCCGCCTCACGCACCTTGTCGGGTTCCCAGCGGCTCTCGACCGTGAGCACCGCCAGGTCCTGTCCGCGATAGGTGAGCAGCAGGCGATCGCCCGGGGCGATGGTGTCGTCGTCGGTGTCCATCACCACCGGCAGGCCAAAGAGCAGGCCCGAGGTGGTGCGGTTCCCGCTCACCACAGCGTGGTAATCCTCTTCGTGCATAAAGCCGCGCAGGGGCGAGAAGCCGCCCACCATCAGCAGTTCCACGTCGCAGGCGTTGCGATCGGAGCACTCCAGCACCCGATCCACACCGGCCTTCACCGCCGCCACCTGCTCGGGCGGCACGCGCAGATCAACGAGCGTGCCGCCATGGGGCGCGATCCCATGAACCATGGGTTGGCCGTCGGCGGAAGTGGTTGAGGTCACGGGCAGCGACATCAGGGAATGGAGAGATTCTTTCAGAGCACCCTTGCCTGGGGGGTGAACAGGGGAGCCCGGCCCGATGGGCTCAGCGGCGCGGGCGTCCGGAACGCCCGCGCCGATGGGAAGGGACGAAAAAGCCCTTCCGGAGACTGCTCCGGAAGGGCTTGGCGAAATGCGGAAGGCCCGGGCCTGGCTCAGGCCTCTTCGAGGCGTCCGAACAGCTGGCCGGTAACCTTCACGTCGACAGCCTGCTTGCCGCCCATGTCGGTGTCGGAGGGCTGGATCGCCGTGAACACCCCGCCGAATTCACCGGTGGCGCTGTCGACCTTGGTGATCGAGAGGCTCATGGAGCCGCGACCATCGATGTACTGCTTGGTGTTCTCCTTGGCCAGGGCTTCGTCGTCACCGGCCGGCACCAGGCCCATAGCGCTGCTGTAGCCGGTGGTGAGTCCACGGCCCTTGGGATCCAGGAAGTTGCTGGTGCGGTAGCTGGGGGTGCGGTAGGTGCCTTCGAAATCGGTGCTGGTGCTGATCGCGGCTCCGTTGGAGGTGGCCAGCAGCTCCTTGCTGGAGAAGGTGAAGGGCACTTCCTCACCACCGGGCATGAGCACGGTGATCGGCTGGAAGTCGATGCCGCCGAGCTCCTTGAAGGTGAGGGAGTCACCGGAGACGGTCAGATCGCCATACACCTGATCCAGGCTGGAGGTGTAGCGGGTGAGGATCTTGCCGGCCACGAACTGGGCTTCCTGCCGCTTGTTGGCCGGTTCACCCTTGACGAACACCTCGCTGGGGTGGAGGCAGATGTCGCGAAGCTGATAGCGGGCGCCGGAATCGAGGGGAATCGTGCCGCGCGCAGAATCGGGAAGGGTGGGGCAGTCGTTGGCCTTGCCGGTGTTGACGATGTCTTCGTAAGTGACGTTGGAGCGACCAACAGCTTTGGCACCGCCGCCGCAGGCGGTGACCATGGTGAGGCAGAGCGCCAGCACGAGTGCGAGCAGGGGTCGGAAACGCATGGGGAGAAGCCGCGCGGGCAGGGTGAAACCTTGTTAAGGCGTGCGTCGCGGCGATCCTACAGAGGAGAAACCCGGGCTCCTGCAGCGCAGTTGCGCCTCTCAACAACATGACTCACAGCAGCCTGGCCGGTGCCGGTGGGGCAGGCTCGGAGGCCGGCGGGAGCAAGGCGCCGAGCGCATCAAGCAGCTGGTGGGCCACGGCCAGTTTCCCCATCGAAGCCAGCGGGCGCTCGTCGGAGCCCGGCCCCAGCAGCCAGCCCTGGTTGGTGGCGGCGGCGAATCCTGCACCAGGCTGATCAATCGGATTGGCGAACAGCAGATCACAGCCCTTGCGCCGGAACTTGGCCCGGGCCTGGGGCAGCACATCGCCGGAATGGGCCGCGAAGCCGAGGATCCGCTGGCCGGGCCGGCGCTGGCTCACCAGTTGCTGCAGCAGGTCGGGCACCTCCTGCCAGCCCGCCTGCAGGGACAGCGCCAGCTCCTCCTTGCCCAGCTTGGTGGGCAAGGGGGCTGCCCTGCGGTGGTCGGCCACCGCCGCCGCCATGGCGATCGCATCGGCTTCGGGCTGGAGGGCGAGCAGCTGCTGCTGCAGCTCAGCGGCGGTGACCACCGGGTGAAGCTGCAGCCCCTCCAGCCAGGCGGCCTCCACGCTGAGCGGACCATGCACCAGATCCACCTGCGCCCCCCGCAGGCGGGCGGCCTGAGCCAGCAGCACCCCCATCCGCCCCGTGCTGGGGTTGGTGAGGCAGCGGGCCGGATCGAGGAATTCGCGGGTGGGACCGGCGCTCACCAACAGCCGACGGCCGCGCCAGTCACGGCTGGCGCCATGCAGGCGCATGGATTCGAGCGCCAGTTCCAGCAGGGCCGGTTCGGCCATCCGTCCATCGCCCTGCCGATCGCAGGCGAGCAACCCGGGCTCAGGGCCCAGCGGCAGCACCCCGGCAAAGCTCTGGAGGTCGTGCCAGTTGCGGCGCACCCCAGGGCTGCTCCACATGGCGGTGTTCATGGCGGCGGCGGCGAGCACCGGCGCCTCGGCGGCCAGCAAGGTGCTCGCCAGCAGGGTGTCACCGAGGCCATGCACCCACCGGGCCAGGCTGCTGGCACTCAACGGTGCCACCACCACCAGATCGGCCCATTCGGCCAGTTCGATGTGCAGCGGCCGCGCCGCCTGGTGGCTCCATTGGTCGGCCTCCAGCAGGCAACTGCGGCGGCTGAGGCTGGCCAACGCCACCGGGCTCACCAGCCGGGTGGCACTGGGGGTGAGCACGCAGCGCGTCTCGGCGCCACGCTTGGCGAGGGCACTCACCAGGCCCGGCAGCTTGACGGCGGCGATGCTGCCACTGATGCCCACCAGGATCCTGCACCCCTCCAGGGGATCAGGACGACTGTCGCCCTCATTCCTCATCGAACGGTTCCTGATCGACCAGATGGACGTAGGGGCGGGCCAGCTCCGGGCGGTGAATCGCCAGCGCCCGCATCAGGTGCCAGTCCTGCAGGCCAGCGAAGGGGGTGGGGTAATCGTCTTCATCGAGGCGGCGGGCCAGCTCGGCGATCGCGGCTTCATCAAAGGCCTCAAGCCGCTCGGGGGTGATCGCTGGGCCACCGCTTCTCTGCGGCTGGCCGGCGGCCTCGGACGTGGACGGAGCGATGGGGTCGGCCAAGGCAATGGAGACAGATGTCCGGTTTCATTCCATCGCATCAACGGCCTAGCGGCTGCTCGCTGCCTCAACGGCCCTGCCAGCGAACGCCCAGCCGCCCCGGCAGACACCCAGGCGGCAGTGATAGCTTTTCGCCACGGGGAATTAGCTCAGCTGGTAGAGCGCTGCGATCGCACCGCAGAGGTCAGGGGTTCGAGTCCCCTATTCTCCATCGGCTTCTCAGACTTTCAGGCACTCCGTTCAAAGGGGCTCCGCCCCCTGTGGAGATAGGCGTAGACGTAAGAAAGCTTTGCTGCAGCAGCCCGTCAGCCCTCTCCTCGCGTTCTGCCAGAGCCAGGAAGCCACCGAGGCCGCCATCGATGAGAGCCAGGCCATGCCGGCGAATGCAAAGCGGAGAGCCGGCACCCCAAAGCCATGAGGTGATGAGCCATTGGTGACCGGACGGTTCGTTTGATTGGCTCTGTGAGCTGGCGGTGGGACAAGCAGGATCACAGCGCCCGAAGCAGGCCCGCCTGGCTGACGGGAGCGAATCGACCAACGGGAGCGGCTCAGCCAAGAGCGGAAAGGCTGGGCACGGAAAGGCTGCGCGCCGAAAGGCCGAGATGGGATCAGGCGCTGGCTTCTGCCTGAGCGACCGACGCTCTAGAAGTCGGCGTAGATCTTCTGAAAGGCAGCGAAGGTTTCCTGGTTGTTCATACCAGCCACGGCGATCACGATCGTGCC
Source organism: Cyanobium sp. ULC065 (assembly GCF_977927515.1). The sequence goes on from NZ_OZ376393.1 coordinate 3,126,072, forward strand.
GATCTTGCTGCTGCAAGAGACATTAAGGGTCATCGGCAAGTCTGCATGAGCGGCGTAGAAATCGGATTTGTCTACCACTTCATGCTCGGATGTAAACCCATGCTTGTTGGCGAGCATGGTGGCCCGTTGAACACAGCCTTCAACTGACTTGACGCCCAGGATGGCATCTGCGTACACATAGGGGACTGCCAAAGCCGGAAGTGGAAGGGCGATGGCGCAGGCCGCCAGCACGGCGCAGGGCGCCAGCCGTGCCGGGCATCCAAAGACTGACATTGCGTTCCGTGAACTCTGTACAGCCTACCCGGGTTAAAAAGATGCAGCAAAGAATGACAACAATCCAACGCATTGAGCAGCGATCCATGAGCATTGAGCAGCGCGAACCATGTCGTGAATCAGCCGCGCACCATCTGCAGACATCACCCCATCAGAGTGGTCGGGCCCATGGATTCACAGATTCATCCAAAAGGCGAAGAATCCACGGCAGGCGGCCACCTGCCCTCTTCCACCGTCTCCACCGGTGCAGGGCGGCTCACGGACTGAGCAACTCCTGCACTGAAGAAGAGATCTCGCTCCTCAGGGATGTTCACCGCGGGGCGCCAAGCACCGGCCAGAGATCATCCTCTGCTTCTCACGAGCGGGAGCCGTTCAAGCCTCACGTTCGGGAAGCCTTCAGGTCTCACGTGGGAAAAACCCTCAAATCTCACGCACGCGAGGAGCTCGACTCTCGCGGGGGAAAGCTCTTCAACTCTCTCAAGGGCAGCGCTTCAACTCTCGTGTGCTGGAGCCGCTGAACTGGTGCTGGCATCGAGCAAGCCGGCGAGGGCGGCCTGATAGCTGTCACGGTCGGCGGGGTCGCCCACAAGCGTGATGGCACCGCTGTCGGGCCACCAGTTGAGGCGGAGGTTGGTCTGCTTTTCGTCGAAGACGAACATCTCGTACGCCCCCTTGTGCTCCCAGTGACCGGGATGGTCGAGGCTGGTGACGATGGACTTGAGCTCGTCGAGGCTTCCGTGAAACTGCACGCAGGGGGCATCCGATCCGCCCACTCTTGCAAAACGGCTGTCTCCGGCCTGTTGCCTATGCGACCTGACGCCAGGCCTCCCCACATCCCCCAACGACTGACCTGAACCATGGACTGGACCAGCGACGCCGAGCAGAAGCTCAAGGAAGTGCCCTTCTTCGTGCGCCCCGCCGTGCGGCGTCGGATCGAAGCGCTGGCGCAGGAGGCGCAGCTCAGCACGATCGATCTCACCTTCTACGACGAGGCACGAGCCCGCTTCGCGCGCCGCTGAGCCCGCCGGTTTCCGTGCCACCGACGGTGCGGCAGGCACGGCTGGAGGTCCTGCTCCGGTGCAGCCCTTGCCTGGCCAGCGGGTCAGGGGGGGTCGATAGGGTAAAAGGGAGCTCAGCATCCTGCCTCCCGCCTCCATGTCGCAGTCAAAGCGAGAACAGGTCGTCAGCCATCTCCGCTACATCCGTCAGGAATTGCGCGAAATGCACCAGGGCGTCATGGAAGACGGCCTGCTGCCCGAGGCCGGCGAGGTGCGCGGCGTGATGGCGCAGATGGAAGCACTGCTCGAACTGCTCGAGGGCAAGGGCGCCCGCAAGAACAAGGACGGCGACGGCTGAGGCCGGCGGTCCCTTGACAGCACCCGCGGAGGGTGCATCTTGCCGGGACGCGAAACCATCGGTTGTCTGGGGCCGTTCCCATCCCCCTGGCCCGGGCCCTGCCCGGGCCTTTTTATTTCAATCCCCTATGGATGGCGTTTGGGGGTACCCCCCACACCAGAAATGGTGTAAAAAGTGTTTGGCAGTTGTCCGGGCCAGGTGATGGGGATCGCCAGCCGTTGCTCCTGCCACCCTCTTCCGTGACCCGCCTGCAGCAGACCAGGCTTCATCGCCAGATCGGTCTGGCCGGTGAACGGCTGCAAGGTTGGGCCCACAATCCCTGGCGCCGGCTGTCTCTGCAGGTGATCACGCTGCTGGGCGGCTTCTTCATGGGGGGCTCGGTGGGCATGCTCATCGGCGCCCTCTCCTATCTGGACCCGGTCGCCGCCCTGGCCAGCGTGGCACTGATGGAGCTGTCGGTGCGCACCCGCCGCGCCCTGCTGCAGCAGAGCGGCGACCGCCTCACCCTGCAGCTGATCGATGCCGCCCGTACCGGCTTCCTCTACGGGCTGTTACTGGACGGTTTCAAGCTGCTGTGAACGGGTCGGGTTCAGCGGCAGCCAGCAGATACAACAGCGCCATGCGGATCGGAATGCCGTTGCGCACCTGCTCTTCCACCAGGCAGCGGCTGGGATCATCCAGCAGCGCACCGCTCAGCTCCACGCCACGGTTCACCGGCCCCGGGTGCAGCACCGGCACCGGCTTGCCGCACAACTCCAGCCGCCGGTGGCTGAGGCCGTACTGGCGGTGGTAGGTGTCCAGACTGGTGAGCAGGTGCTGGTGCATGCGCTCCTGCTGCAGGCGCAGGGTCATCACCGCATCGGCGCCCGGCAGGGCCTCCTCCAGCTGACGCGCAATGCGGATCGAGCCGCGCCGCTCCACCGGATCGTGCGCCTGGCCCGGCGGCGGTGCCTGCACGAAGGCAGCGAAGCCATCGGGCAGCAGCGTGGCAGGACCGCAGAGCACCACATCAGCGCCGCAGGCGGTGAGCGCCCACAGGTTGGAGCGGGCCACGCGGGAATGGAGCACATCCCCCACGATCACGATGCGCTTGCCGGCCAGGGCAGCGGGCGTGGGCGCCGTCGGCTCGAACCAGCGAGCGAGGGTGAGCAGATCCAGCAGCCCCTGGCTGGGATGGCTGTGCAGACCATCGCCGCCGTTGAGCACCGCCACCCGCTCGCCGCTGCGGTCGAGGGCGCGGGCCATGGCGGCGGGCACAGCGGCGCAGGCATGACGCACCACCAGCACGTCGGCGCCCATGGCCACGTAGGTGCGGGCGGTATCCAGCAGGCTCTCGCCCTTGCTCAACGAGCTGGAGGCCGGTGAGAAACTCTGCACATCAGCTGACAGCCGCCGGGCGGCCAGCTCGAAGCTGCTGCGGGTGCGGGTGCTGGGCTCGAAGAACAGGCTGGTGACCAGACGGCCCTGCAGGGCCGGCAAACGCCGCGCGCCGCTGGTGGGCAGGGAGCGGAAGCGCTGCGCCAGCTCCAGCACGGTGGCGAAGTCGGCGAGGGAGAAGGCGGAGAGATCCAGCACATGGCGGTGGCTCCAGCGGCTCATGGCAGCCCACCCGGTGTGGCCATCGCGGCGGGGCAGAAGGCCGCCGCCGGCCGGGGCGGGCGATCGCCCCGCGCGCGGCGGCTGACGCTGCGACTGGCGCGCAGATACCAGCGCCAGGGCAACTCCTGGGCCTGAGAAATGCCGATGCGGGTGGTGCACACCATCGGGTCGTCGCCCGCCTGCTCACAACCCTGCCACCAGCGCTGGAGCGCCTCCGGGCGCGGCGCGATCCAGGCCCCCTGCGGCGGTGCCAGCAGCTGGCGGTCGTGGCAGCGGTTCAGGCCGAAACGCCGCGCCAGCAGAGCGGGGCCGGCAGCGATCCGCTCGGCCTCGCCCGGCAGGGCCACGGCCCTGAGCAGGACCCCACTGGCGTGGTCGTCGTGTCCTGTGACCACATTCACGCAGTGATGCAGGCCGTAGGTGAGATACACATACAAGCGGCCCGGCGGGCCGAAGAGGGTGTCGTTGCTGGGGGAACGGCGGCGGTGCCCATGGCAGGCGGGTTCACTCTGGCTATAGGCCTCGGTTTCCACCACCACCCCCCAGACATGGCCGCCACCGGGCAGGGCGCGCACCAGCAGGCAGCCCACCAGATCGGGGGCCACCTGCTCGGCGGGACGGGCGAAGGCCTTTAGCGGCAGGCCGGCGCCGGCCGCAGCGGGCAGCCGGTGATCGCTCGCGCACACGGCTGCGCCCGCCGGGTCGCCACCCGCCAGACTGGCGCCGGCGGGGGTGGTCACAGTCCCTGCCATTCGTCCGATCGGCTCCTTCCCTTGTCCAGCGCTCTCTCCAGTTTCAACCTCGGCACCGTGCTGCTGGCCGGCAGCGGGCTGTTCGTCCTGGCCACCCTCTACTTCGGCACCCGCGGCGGCTTCTACGACACCGACGATTACGACGGCAACGGCACGGCCCACTGACGTCGAGCCAGCGGGCGTTGTGCCTGGGCAAACCCGCCCAGCCGCGTTCAGCCCTGGCTGTGCAGCCGTTCCGATTCCGGGCAGTCGTCGGCTGTTTCCAGATCCTCCGTACTGCCGCTGCGGCTGAACGAGGCCAGCCGGGTGCTCACCGCCCCGATCGATTCCAGCCGCACGCTCTCCTCCCAGCTGTGGCGCTCGTCGTCGTCGGCCATGTCGTAGCGGAGGGTGACCAGATCGCCCACGATCTCCACCACGGTGGCCTGCTCGATCCAGCGCTGCTGATCCCGCAGGAACACCCACACCGGGCGTTTCTCGCTGCAGAACTGGTCCAGCTTGCGGTGCAACATCACCCTCCCGGCCAGCGCCGGACGAGGCCGGGTCAGGCCCGGTTGGCTTCGATCCTAGAGATGATGCACGGGTCAGTTTCATGCGGCGGCCCCGCCGCCTTTCGCCGGTGAGCACCACGTCCCCCCCCGCACCGGCCACGGCGGGCAGCCCCGCCGTTCCGGGCCCGGTGGCCGGTCATGAGGCGATCCGGCTGCAGCTGCGCAGCTGGCCGGAGGTGGAGGCCTATCTGGAGCGCTGCAAGGGGGTGATCGTGCCGCTCGGCTCCACCGAACAGCACGGGCCCACCGGCGCCATCGGCACCGACGCCCTCACCGCCGAAGCGGTGGCGCTCGAGGTGGGACGCCGAACCGGCGTGCTGGTGACGCCCGCGCAGGCCTTCGGCATGGCGGAGCACCACCTGGCCTTCCCCGGCACGATCAGCCTCCAACCCGCCACCCTGCTGGCCGTGCTGCATGACGTGGTGCTGTCGCTGGCACGGCATGGCTTCCAGCGCATCTTCGTGATCAATGGGCATGGCGGCAACATCGCCACGGCGCGGGCCGCCTTCGCCCAGGCCTACAGCACCGCCGCCGCCCGCGGGCTGCCCCATGCCACCGAGCTGCGTTGCCGGCTGGCCAACTGGTTCATGGCGGGGCCGGTGATGCGGCAGGCCCGGGAGCTCTATGGCGATCGTGAAGGGCACCACGCCACCCCCAGCGAAATCGCCCTCACCCTGCACCTGGAGCCCAGCCTGATCGCCCTGCAGCGCCCCTTGCCGGAAGCGGCGCCGGCGGGCCCGATCCACGGGCCGGAGGATTTCCGCCGCCGCCACCCCGATGGGCGCATGGGCTCCGATCCCTTCCTGGCCACCGCCGCCCATGGCGCGGCCATCCTCGATCAGGCCGCCAGCGCGCTCACCGCCGATCTCGAAGCCTTCCTCAGCGACGGGGAACCAGCCGACTGAACGGGTGGGCGCAGGCTAGGTTCGGCCTCAGATGTGAGCTCCGGTGCGATGAGCAGGATCGACAGCGACGACGTGCGCAAGGTGGCCAAACTGGCCCGCCTGGAGCTGCCTGAAGAGAAGATCGCCACTTACACCAGCCAGCTGGAGCGCATCCTCGATTACGTCGCCCATCTTGAGCAGGTGGACACCGAGGGCGTGCCAGCCACCACCCGCGCGGTGGAAGTGGTGAACGTGACCCGCGACGACCGGGTGGATCCCACTCCCGTGCGCGAGGAACTGCTGGGGTTGGCGCCGCAGCGCCAGGGCGATTTCTTCCGGGTGCCGAAAATCCTGGCCGACTAGCTTCTTTCGCTCAGCTCACCGTGGAGCGGGGCACAGGGGAAACGGCGGTGCGGTGCAGCAGCGCCAGCACATGACGGCGGGCGCGGGGGCTGGGGAAGAGCGCGGCGATCGGGCGCAGGCGACTGCGGCGGCGCTTGTGGCTGCGGATGCCGCAGAAGATGTCGTAGAGGAAATTGATGCCGTCGTGGCGAGTTTCAAACAACCCCAGCCGCTGAGGTGAGCCTTTGGATTCGAGCAGATCCTGGGTGGCGCGGTAGGCGTCCTGATACTCGAACCAGGGAATCGAGGGCCAGAGATGGTGAACCAGGTGATAGTTCTGGCCCATGATCAGCCAGTTCATCACGCGACTGGGATACACCCGGGCGTTCTGCCAGCGGTTGCGCGAAAGGAAGGGGCGGTGAGGCAGATAGTCGAAGAAGAGGCCCAGTGTGACACCCACCATCAGCGCCGAAGCGAACCAGACGTTGAGCACGAACGGCAGGAAGTTGAAGCGGATTGAAGCAGCCACGATCGTGAAGAACAGGGCCCGGGCCAGACCCCACTCGAGCAACTCCCAGCGCCGCCAGAGGCGATGGCGGAAGAAGAACACTTCGTGATAGAAGAAGCGGGGAGCAATCAACCACAGCGGACCGAACGTGGACACGATGTGGTCGGGGTCGCGCTTGGGATCGTTCACATGGGCGTGGTGCTGAAGGTGCACCCGCGTGAACACCGGAAAGCTGAAGCCCAGCAGCAGCGCCGCGCCGTGACCCATCACCGCATTCCAGAAGCGGTTGGGATGGGCGGCGTTGTGGCAGGCATCGTGGATCACCGTGCCCTCCAGGTGGAGCGCAAGGAAACCGAGCAGCAGCAGCACCGGCAACGACCAGTTGCCCACGAACCAGCCCCAGATGCAGAGCCCGGCCAGGGCGTAGCCCGCCAGAAACAGACCCACGGTGGGATTCCACGGCTCCGGCGGGTCGAGATACATCTTCGGCACCGACTGCCGCACAGGAGCCGTGCTGGCGGAGGCGGCATGCTGTTCAGGCGGGAGGGCCAGAGCTTGTGTCATCCCCTGATCCGACGCCCTACTGGCAATGGTGAGCCCTCACCTTACGGGGAAACCGAAGGAAGGGGCGACTCGCCCCGCGGCAGCACCAGCTCCACCAGGGCACCACCGGCAGGATGGTTGCGAGCCTCCACCCGACCGCCGTGGGTGAGGGCAATCTGCTGCACGATCGCCAGGCCGAGGCCGCTGCCGGAGCGGCGGCTGCGCACCCTGGAGGGATCACCGCGGTAGAAGCGCTCGAACAGATGCTTGAGGTCAGTGTCGCTGAACCCACAGCCGCGATCGCGCACCGTGAGTTCCCACCACTGCCCCGTGCCGCTGATGCCCACGTCAATCGCGGTGCCGTCGGGGGTGTAGCGCAGGGCGTTATCGAGCAGGTTGAGCAGAGCCCGGTGCAGGCGGCTCCCATCCCCCCGCAGCGGCGCGCTTGGGCAGGCCGCCAGATCGAGGCTCACGGCGCGCTGGTCGGCCAGGGGGCGCAGGCTGCTCCAGGCCTCCGCCAGCAGGTCGCGCAGGTCGAGGCAGCGGTAGCGCTCGTCATCGCCGGGGAGGCTGTTCTCCAGCCGCGACAACTCCAGCAGGTCCCCCACCAGCTCCCGCAACCGCTCCAGCTCACGTTGCAGCCGCTCGATCAGCACGACGTTGGAACGGGTGGCCTGGGCGGCCAGGCTGTCGCCCACCAGCAGCAGGGCCGTGAGGGGCGTCTTGAGCTCATGGGCCACATCACTCACCCAGCGGCTCTGTTGATCAAGCTGGGATTCGAGCGAGCGGCGGCTGCTGAGCCACACCGCCATCCAGCCGTCCTCTCCGGGCAGCAGGGTGGCTTCCAGCGGCTCGGCCCCGAGGCTCCACTCCACCCGCTGGGCCCGCTCCAGCCGGCGGGAGCGCTGGACGCCCTCCTCCAGCTCGGGCGAATGAACCAGCTGGCTGAGCTCTTCGCCACGCAACAGCGAATCGGCGGGCAACTGCAGCAGATGATCAGCCTTGGTGTTGATCGCCTGGATGGTGCTGGCCCGATCGAGGGCCAGCCAGCCGTGCGGGGCCGCATTCAGCCAGGCGAGCAGCTGGGAGCGGCTGAGCGGGGGTGCCGCCAGCGCACGGGCCTGAAGCGAACGGCGGCGCCAACTGGCGGCCGCCCGGGCCAGGCCCCAGCCGATCAGCACGCCGAAGGCCAGGGTGAGCAGAGACCTCACGGGAACAGAGCCCTCAACCGAAGCGGTAGCCGAAGCCTCGCACTGTGAGGATGTGTTCGGGAGCGGAGGGGTTGGCCTCCAGCTTTTCCCGCAACCAGCGGATGTGCACGTCCACGGTCTTGGTGTCCACCACGTAGTCGGTGCCCCAGACCTCATCAATCAGCTGGTTGCGGTTCCAGACCCGGCCGGGGTTCTGCATGAAGAACTCCAGCAGGCGGTATTCCTTCGGCGAAAGGTTCACATTCACCCCCTCGCGGGTGACACGGAACTCATCGGGATAGAGGGTGAGACCCGCATGGCTGATGGCCGGGCGCACCGGAAAGCGCTCGGACGGGCCCTGGGAGCGGCGTAGCAGGGCGCGGCACCGTGCCACGAGTTCACGCAGCCCGAACGGCTTGACCAGGTAATCGTCGGCGCCGAGCTCAAGGCCAAGCACCCGATCGGTTTCGGTGTCACGGGCGCTCACCATCAGGATCGGTGTGTGGGCATCGCTGCGGCGCAGATGGCGGCACACATCCAGGCCGCCCACACCAGGCAGCATCAGATCCAGCACCACCAGATCAAAGCCCCCGCTCGACGCCTGCTGGCGGGCATCGATCTGGTTGATCGCCTGACGGCCGTTGGAGGCACACACCACATCGAAACCTTCATGGCGGAGCGCCTCTTGAAGGGTGGTTCTGATGCCTTCATCATCATCGACGATCAGCAGCCGTGGCATGGGGGTTCCGGCCCAGGGGGCATCCTGGGCTGAAGCTAGGCCAGGCTCCTGCCGGCTCATCGGCGCTTGGGCAGATGGCTGATCACCAGATGGCGCTGCCCATCGATCTGCAGCCAGCCCTCTTCACGCAGCACGCCCAGCACGCGGGTGACGGTGACGCGGGTGGTGGAGAGGGCGCTGGCCAGTTCCTGATGGGTGAGCCGCAGGTTCAGCCGCAGGCCGGTGTCGCAGGCCTGGCCATAATCCTGAGCCAGCAATTCCAGGAAGCCGCGCACCCGTTCTTCAACGCGCCGCAGCCCCAGCAGCGACAGCATGGTTTCGGCCTGGCGGTAGCGCGACACCAGGGCCTGCATCATCGCCATGGCGAGATGGGGGGACTGCTCGATCTCAGCGCAGGAGAGGCAGAGCAGATCGGAATCGCAGATCGTGTACGCGCCGTAGGCCTGCACATTGGTGAGCGGCTCGCCGAAGGGTTCGTTGGGGCCAGCCAGGCCGAGCAGCAGTGCATCGCCGTGCATGGTGACGGCCTCAAGTTTCACCATGCCGCGCACCACCAGCCAGATGCTGTTCTTGATCAACGGCACACCGCTTCCGGCGGTGACGTGCAGCAGGTTGCGGTTGCGATAGCTGGTTTCGAGGATGTCTCGAATGGCGCCGCTGCGGCCGGCATCACGGAAAGGTGTCGAAACCATGGCCATCACCCGGGGACACCATTGAGCGTATGGAGGACTACCGACAACAAGGCAAAGGCCGGATAAGCAGTCGGTTAAGCAGCGGCTAAGGCCCCGGGCGGCGAGCAAGGCACAAGCGCTGGGCCGTCCCCAATCGGGTGCAATGTTTCAAAGAGGCTGCGGGTCAAGACAAGTTCAAGACCAAGATCAACGCCCCTCAAAAAGAAAGGGGGCCGAAGCCCCCCTTGCGGTTGGGAAAGGCCGAGATGGGCCTTCCCGGTTGCGAACGCCTGAATCTGAGGATCAGGAGCCGATGTTGGCGATGGCCTTGCGGGCGCTGCTGAGGATGGAGCCGCGCAGGGGCACATAACCGAGGTCGTCGGCCTTGCCCTGGGCGGCAGGGCTAAGCAGATGGGTCATGGCCGCACGGATGGAGCTGGCTTTGGCGCCGTTGCCCTTGCGGTACGCCAGCACCCAGGTGAGGGTGGCGATGGGGTAGCTGTCAGCGCCGGCCGGGTTGGGATCTTCACCCGCCAGCATGGCGTTCAGCTGGATGTTGTTGAGGGCGGCGGCGCCACTCTTGAGGTTGGGGAGCACGAACTTGCCCGCCTTGTTCTGGACGGCAGCCGCGCGGATCTTGCCCTTCACGAAGGCCTGGTTGAGGTAGCCGATCGAGCCGGGGGTGTTCTGGATGATGCCAGCCACACCTTCGTTGCCCTTGCCGCCCACACCAACGGGCCACTTGACGGCTTTGCCTTCACCCACGCGGCTCTTCCAAGCCGGCGAGAAGGCAGATAGGGAGTTGGTGAACGCGAAGGTGGTGCCGGAGCCGTCGGAGCGGTGAACCACGGAGATCCGGCCGGGCTTGCAACCGAGTTGCTTCCAGTCGTTGATCACGCCCAAGAACACATCAGCGGCCTGCTTCTGGGTGAGCTTGAGGTTGCAACCGGGCTGGTTGAAGGCGATCGCAATCGTGCCGCCCACGGTGGGGAACTGCACCACACCACGGCTGACCTTGGCAGCATCCGCGGCGCTGATCGGCTCGTCGGTGGCACCGAAATCCACAGTGCCAGCGATGAATTGGCGCACACCAGCACCTGAACCAACCGACTGATAATTGATCCTCGGACCGCCGCCAGCTGCCAGATCAGCAAAGGCGCGTTGGTAAAATGGGGCTGGGAATGAAGCGCCGGCTCCATTGAGTGCGGTCTGTGCTGTAGCCGCCGCACCAACGCCGAGAACAGCAAGAGAACCAAAAACCAGGGCCTTCTTCGCGAAGGTCATTGGAGCAGCCCAGTTGAAAGACCACTGATAGTTAGCAGCGCCAGATGACCAGGCGTGTAATGGAACGGTTAAGAGCCTGTCAAGATCAGAGATGAAGGGAACATTCTCCGCGCGAACGGGCTGTTCATGAACGAAACAACAGATCAAATCGTGTAGAGAGCAACTCCCGCCTGCAGGCCAAGCTGTCTCCACCGGCCACGCCGGCAGCGCCTGACCGCACCCTCCTCCGGACACACCCCTCCCGTTCATGTCTCAGCTGCAGCAACCCTTCGAGCCCCTGCCGCCGCCGCCCGAGGCCGAGGCACTGATCGAAGTGCCGGTGGCGGAGCTGCAGCCCACCCAGATGTGCATCGGCATGGCGGAGGTGCTGCACCGGCGCGCCGACTTCCGGGGCGAACCCGACAAGCAGCGGCGCAACTACCTGCGGAAGAAGCCGGTGCCGCTGGCGCGCAGCGCCGCTGGCGGCCTCTGGATGGTGGACCGGCACCACCGCCTGCGCGGCCTGCTGGATGTGGACCCCGGGGCCACCGCCTACGGCTACGTGGTGCGTCAGCTCGACCACAGCGACCGGCCCTCAGTGCTGCGGGAGCTCCAAATGCTGGGCTGGCTGTATCTGTTCGACGGCCGCGGCCAGGGCCCCTTGCCGCCGGAGCGGCTGCCCAGCAGCCTGCTGGACCTGCACGACGACCCCTACCGCAGCCTGGTGTGGAAGCTGAAGCGGGAGGGGGTGATCGAGGCGGCCCCTCTGATTCCCTTCCATGAGTTCCGCTGGGGGGCCTGGCTGCGTAGCCGTTACCTGCCACCGTTCACCTCACTGCGGCTGGAGCCGGCCCTGCCGGCCGCCCGCGCCCTGGCACGCTCCCAGGCCGCCTCGCGGCTGGCGGGCTGGAAAGGCTGATGGCTGAGGGCTAGTAGCTGATCACGGTGGCGCTGGGCGGATCACCACCGCGGAACCACTCCAGCAGAGGGTCACCGCCCGGTCGCAGATCTGCGCGGTAACGAGCTGATCACGCAGCAGCTGGCGGAACCCGGCGCAGGGGATTCCCAGGCTTGACGGCGTTCTGCAGCCGGTCGCGGTCCGCGAGGGCGGAGTCGTGTGCCCGCACCCGGAAGGCGGCGGTGGTGACGGTCAAGACCAGCACGGCGCTTCCAGCCACGGCCAGGAGCGCCAGCCGTTCTGTGCCGACCACCCCCGGTGTGGCATTGCGAACAGAACCTTGGCGGGTTGGGGGGACAGCCGGGTGCGTGCCAGGGGGAAACCCACCCTGGAGGAATCGGCCAGCGCCCATACGGTGAAGGGAATGGCGGTCAGGCATGCAGAGCCACGGGTTCGGCTTCTACGTGGTGGTGTTCTTCGCGGTGATCGTGCTGCGCTACTTCCTCGTGGCCGGAATCTCCCATCTGCTGTTGTACCGATCTGAGCCGACGGGCGCCACGGCGATCGTGGCCGCAGCGGCTTCGCCGCAGCCTCCGGCGATCGGCCGCCGCCCCTCGCGCCGCTGGATCGGCCATGACATCCGGCTCTCGATGATGTCGGCGGCGATCTTCGCACTGGCCACCGCCGCGATGATGACGGCCTACAACCATGGCTTCACCCTGCTATACGACGGCACCAGCATGCGTGGCCTGCTCTATGCCGCGTTCAGCTATGGCGCCGTGCTGATCCTGCAGGACGGTTATTTTTTCGCCACCCATCGGTTGTTCCATCACCCTGCCCTGTTCGCGCGCTGGCATCAGGGTCATCACCGATCGCCGTGCCCTACACCCTGGACCTCCTTCGCTTTCGATCCGGCCGAAGCGGCGGTCCAGGCGGTGTTCCTCGTGGCGATCGTGTTCGTGGTGCCCCTCCATGTGGTGACCCTGCTGGCGGTGCTCACCACCATGAGCGTGTGGGCGGTGGTGAACCACCTCGGCCTCGATCGCCTGCCCGGTTCATTTCCGCACCACTGGCTGGGACGCTGGGTGATCGGCCCCCAGCATCATTCGCTCCACCACCGCAGGCACAGCGTTCACTTCGGTCTTTATTTCACGTTCTGGGACATCCTCTGCGGCACCCAGGATCCTGTCTATAGCAGGGAACTGAGCCCTCGTCCAGAGCCATCATGCCCAGTGTCGCCAGGGACCAGCTAAGCGAAGACGCTCCATTTTCGGGCTCGGTCATACGATGTTGCCGCTGGATCGCAGCTTGAATTGGCCACCCACTTGCAGAGGCATACCCTTCGATTGCTATGTTGAAGACGTCTTCAGGCGCATCCGAACATGCTCACTGGATCTGATTTGCTGGCCAAAGTCAAGGAGCTTGGCGATGCCTCCAAGTCTGAGCTCGTCCGCAGCTGCGGTTATCTCAGCACCAAGAAGGACGGCACCGAGCGGCTCAACTTCACGGCCTTCTACGAAGCTCTGCTGGAAGCCAAAGGCGTGAGCCTCGGCAATGGCGCGGGCTCACCGGTCAGCAAGGGCGGCCGCAAACTCAGCTTCGTGGCCACCGTGCAAGGCAATGGAAACCTGCTGGTGGGCAAGGCCTACACCGGTCTGCTCGATCTCAAACCCGGCGATGAGTTCGAACTGAAGCTGGGCCGCAAGCAGATCCGCCTCGTGCCGGTCGGCGGCGACGACACCGACGAAGACTGATCGTCGGCCCTGAGCGATCAACCCTGGGCAAAGGGTGTTGCAGCCAGTTGCTGGCGCAGCCGATCAATTGACCGACCGGTCCTATCGTGCTGCGCCACCCAAACGAGCGGGCACAGGATCAACGAGAAGCCCAGGGTGAGCGGGACCAGTCCCAGCGCCCACAGGATGCATCGGTTACCGCAGAGATAGTGCACCCGCTGGTGCTCGTTGATCATTCCGTACCGCCGGGCGGCCATCACGATCGCCTGTTCTTCTTCCGTCAGTCCCATCGCCAGGGGGCTCTTGAAGACGCAGAACTGTTGTAGAGGCCCAGGGTTGAGGTTCCGTTAAGGCCACCAAGCCGGAGCACCCGTCAGGGTTTGTGGCACCACAGGCGGTTGTGTCGACCGTCACGGCGATGGACTGAACCGGGTGGTCCGGTGTGCGGCTCGCCAGTTGTTGTGTTGGCGTGTGTGGTGCCCAGTTCCGTGGTGCCGGTCACCGGCAGCGCGCGGGGAAGGGGCCTGGCTGCTCAGCTGTTGTCGGCTCGTTCGATCGGCGCCAGGCTGCGCAGATAGCGCTTGCGCTGCCCTGAAGCCCAGGGCTCGTCGATGCGCGTGGACAGGGCGCCGTCGGGGTCGGCTTCAGGACCGGCCGGCTCAGGCCCGGCCAGGGATCGGGGAAGCGACTTGTTCATGACGACACATTAAGGAGGCGGCTGGCAGGCCGTTGGTGCGCGGCACAGCCAAACGCATGTGTCAGCGAATGCCAAGCGATCCGGCGGCTCAACCTACGGGAGGCACGATGGTGAAACCCCTTGCACCAGCCGGCGCTGAGGCCGAACTCCCCCGACTGATGCTGTTTCACATCCGCCATCGCCTCGATTACAGCTACGACCATCCGGTCTTCCTTGAGCCGATGACGCTGCGGCTGACACCGCGGCAGGACGCGAGCCAACGTCTGCTGCGTCACAGCCTGCGCATCGTGGAGCCCCCCCTGGGCCAGGCGAGCATCGTGGAGCCCGACGGCAGTGATGCCGTGGTGCTGTGGTTCGGGGAGAAGCGGCAGTCGCTGGTGATCGAGGTGGAGTCGGTGGTGGAGACCCTGCGCGACAACCCGTTCGCCTGGATCGTCACCGATGCCGGCGCTCAGCATCTGCCGGCGCACTACCAACCGGGGGAAGCCGCCTCGCTGGCCCCCAGCTGCGGCGGAGCCGTGGCGGAGCCGGTGCGCAGCTGGGCGGCCGAGCTGGCCGCCGGTGCCCAGCACCACACGCTCGATTTCCTCACCCAGCTCACCGACACCATCCACCTCACCTTCCATCACGTGGGCCGGCCTGACGGTGAACCGCTGCCCGCCAGCGACTGCCTCACCAGCCGCTGCGGAGCCTGTCGTGACACGGCGATGCTGTTCGTGGAGGCCTGCCGCAGCCAGGGGCTGGCAGCGCGCTTCGTGAGCGGCTACTCGATGCACCACCCCCCGGAGGTGAGCGAGCAGGAGCTGCATGCCTGGGCGGAGGTGTACTTGCCCGGCGGAGGCTGGCGTGCCTACGACCCGAGCCTCGGTCTGGCCGTAGCCGACGGCCATGTGGCGATCGCCGCCGCCCCCGACCACCAGCTGGCCGCACCGGTGTCGGGCACCTACCGCGGCACCGGCATCGGTTCCAACATGGGTTACACCGTGCGGCTGCGGGCGGCGGCAACCGCCGCGGAGCTGAACCTGCCGCCAGCCGATGCCTTCCCTGGTAGCGGCGCTTCGCTTGGCGAGGGGGCCGCGATCCGTTGAGCCTTTCCTCCACCCTGCCCTCCCAACTGCACCGCCTGGCCGCCTTCACCGACCGCGCCGATGGTGGCAATCCGGCCGGGGTCTGGATGGGCGAGACGTTGCCGCAGGTGGAGGCGATGCAACGCCTCGCCACGGCGGTGGGGTATTCGGAAACCGCGTTCCTCACACCGGACCACGGCGACCAGTGGCAGGTGCGCTACTTCAGCCCGGTGGGGGAGGTGCCCTTCTGCGGCCACGCCACGATCGCGGCCGCCGTGCTGCTGGCGGACACCGGAGCCGGCCGGAGCTTCGTGTTTCAGACCCCGGTGGGGGCGGTGCCGGTGCAGGTGGAGGAGCGGGAGGGCGTGCTGCAGGCGTCGCTCACCTCAGTGGAACCCCGCCAGGCGCCGGCCTCTGAGGCCCTGGTGGCCGGGGCACTCGAGGCCCTGGGCTGGCAGGCGGCGGAGCTCGACCCGGCCCTGCCAGCGGTGAAGGCCTACGCAGGCGCATGGCACCTGGTGCTGGCCGCCGCCACGGCCGAACGCCTGGCCCAGCTCCACTACGCCTTCGACCCCCTCAAGGCGCTGATGCTGCGCGAAGACCTGCTCACCCTGCAGCTGGTGTGGCGCCAGGACCGCCAGCTGTTCCACAGCCGCAACCCCGCTCCGGTGTGCGGGGTGGTGGAGGATCCGGCCACCGGCTCGGCCGCTGCCGCGCTGGGCGGGTACCTGCGCGCCGCCGGCCTTGTCGCCGTGCCCACCACGCTGCAGATCCGCCAGGGCGAGGCCATGGGCCGGCCCAGCCAGCTGCGGGTCACGATTCCGCCCACCGGCGGGATCGTGGTGAGCGGCGGCGCGGTGCGCCTGCCTTGAGCGGGCGGGGCCTGGGCAAGGCGCACTGGCTGCTGCTGGGCCTGGCGCTGGGCTTAGGACTTGGCCTGGGCGTGGTGACCGCCAGCGGCCCCGTCAGCGCAGCAGGCGCGGGTGGGGCTGGGCCCACTGCCCACTGCGAGGCGCTCCGGGCCGCGTTGGAGCAGGACCTGCGCCAGGCACTGGCAGCGGAAACGGCCTTGCTGTCGCGCACCCGCCGCGCGATCTGCCCCGACCTGGAGGGGCCCGCTGAGGCGCCGGCAGTGGTGCCGCCAGTGGCCGCGGCCACCCAGGCCCCTGGCCCGGAAGCGACAGCGGCAACAGCACCAGCCGGGACGTTTAAGGCCGCCGGGGCTGGCACAGCCGAGGCCCCGGCGATCGATTTCGGTGCCCTGCGGGCCTGCCGGCAGGAGGCCGAGCGGCAGGTGCAGAGCCGCTGGCCCCTGCTGTATACCGATCAGGCCCGTTTCCGCTACTTCACCCCCGCCGGGGCGGCCCTGGCCCGTGAGGCAGATGCCCTGCGGCAGCGC
Organism: Cyanobium sp. ULC065; assembly: GCF_977927515.1. The sequence goes on from NZ_OZ376393.1 coordinate 3,142,537, forward strand.
CGTGCGGCGGCGGGCTGCCTGCTCGGCTCACCCCCAGGCCGCCGGGTCGAGGAAACCGTCCAACCCACAGGCCTCCACCAGCACCTGTTCGTTGCTGGGATCGAGCGGGCCGGCCAGCAGTTCGGCGCTGCCGAGCACGGCACCGGGCGGTAGGGCGCTCTGGTCGGGGTCGTAGGCGGTGGGGTGGGTGACGCTGCTCGAGAAACCGCGAAAAATCAGCAGTTCAAAGGGCTCCCAGGCAGAGGTTTGCGCAGCAGCAGCCTCCACCTCAGCAGCCTCCAGCGCCAGGGGCAACTGCCCGCGCAGGCGCAGGACGCGGTCGGGGTGCTCGCGGCTGATCTGCTCAAGGCGCTGCAGCAGTGACGAAGGGCCCGGCCCCATCAGAAACCGCCCGCCACCCGGCCGAAGCGGGGCAGCCGCACCAGCAGCCACTGCAGCATCCCCACCGCATAAAAGGCCAGCGCCAGGTAGCCGAAGAAGGCCGTCAGCCCTGGGGTGAGCTGCCCGCCGAACACGAAGCCGAACACCCGCACGGCCACGGCGTGCAGGTGCCGGGGCGCCTCCAGCCACACCTGGCACACCGGCCGGTTCACCCCACCCACCAGGCAGGTGAGTGCCGTGACGCTCAACACCGCCGCCGTGACGCCGTAGACGGTGAGCGCCCAGCGCCAGGCCCGCACGGTGAGCGGCAGGGGGCGCCAGGGGGGCAGGTCGTCGAGTTCCTCGTTGAGATCCACCCAGAACCACACGGCCACCACCACCAGCAGCTCGGCCACCAACGCCACCACATAACCCAGCGGGCGGGCATCGATCAGCAGCAGCACGGAGATGCCCAGCAGGCTGGCCACCTTCCAATAAATGGAGAGCAGACGCACCAGAGCACCTTCCCGCCGCGCGACAGCCCACACCAGCAGAACGAGCGGCAGCCCGACGGCGAACACCACCGCGAGGCGGTAATCCAGCCAGACCAGGGTCCGATAAAGCAGATCTGGCACAGGGGCGGTACGGGAAGCGCCATTATCCGTAGTCGTGCTCCGGCAGTAGGGTCCAGTCCATGGCTGCGCTTTCCCTGCCCTCCTGGCTCAAACGCGGTGAAGCGCCGGCCTCGTGCCAGACGGCCCTGTCCCGTCAGCCGTCCCTGGAAGCCGCTGTCGAGGATGTGGCGAAGGCCCTCGGCAACCGTGGCACCAACGATCTGGCGCTGGTGTTCTGCTCCACCAGCTACGCCAGTGACCTGCCACGCCTGCTGCCGCTGCTGCGCAGCCGCCTGAATGCACGCCACTGGATCGGTTGCGCCGGCGGTGGAGTGGTCGGCACCGATGCCAGCGGGCAGGCGCGGGAACTGGAGCAGCAGCCGGCGTTGAGCGTCACCCTGCTGCGGCTGCCGGGGGCCGATCTGCAGCTGTTCGAGCTGGATCCGGCCTCCCTGCCCGATCTCGATGGCGACAACCTCGACTGGATCAACTGGGTGGGCGCCGACCCGGAGCGGGCCCGCTCCATGCTCCTGTTCGTGGATCCCACCTGCCAGAAGATCAACGATCTGATCAGCGGCCTGGATTACGCCTACCCGTCAGCTGCCAAGGTGGGCGGCATCGCCGGCCACCACAGCGCCGAACACGGCTCGCTGCTGTTTGACGGCCGCGTGCTCACCGGCGCGGTGGGCTGCCTGATCGGCGGCGCCTGGCGGCTGGATCCGGTGGTGGCCCAGGGCTGCCGGCCGATCGGGCCGGTGTTCGAGATCGAGCAGGCGGAACGCAACGTGGTGCTGCAGCTCAGCTCCGGCGCGCAGACCAACAGCCCGGTCAACTGCCTGCAGGGGATCCTGCAGTCGCTCACGCCGGCGGAACGGGAGCAGGTGCGCCATTCGCTGTTTCTGGGCGTGGCGCGGAGCAACTTCAGCCTTCCCGGTGACAGCAGCCAGGCGGAGCCCACCGCCTTCCTGGTGCGCAATCTGCTGGGCGTCGACCCGCGCAACGGCGCCGTGGCCGTGGCGGAAAAACTGCGGGTGGGCCAGCAGGTGCAGTTCCAGCTGCGCGATGCGGCCGCCTCACGCCAGGAACTGCGGCAGTTGCTGCGCCGCCAGGCCCGCACCGACGACGCGCCCCTGGCGGCGCTGCTGTTCGCCTGCCTGGGCCGCGGCGCAGGCCTCTACGGCCAGCCCGATGGCGATGTGAGCGTGTGCCGCGAGCAGTTCCCGCAGGTGCCCATCGCCGGGGCCTTCTGCAACGGCGAGATCGGCCCGGTGGCGGGCACCACCCACCTGCACGGCTATACGGCCAGCTGGGGCTTCCTGGTGCCCAACCACGACGACGACGGCGTGCCCCCCGCGGCTGCCCGCGCCGAGGGCTGAGCCTTGGTGCGTCAGCACGTCAACCCGCTCAGCCGGGTGCACCAGCAGCCGCGGCCGTTGCCGCCGCTGCTGGAGCTGTTCGCCCAGCCCCAGCTGCCGCTCCATCTCGACATCGGCAGCGCCCGGGGCCGCTTCCTGCTGGCGATGGCGCCGCTGCAGCCCGGCACCAACTTTCTTGGGGTGGAGATCCGCCGGGTGCTGGTGGAGGCCGCCGAGCACGACCGCCGCAGCCTGCAGCTCGACAACCTGCGCTTCCTGTTCTGCAACGCCAATGTGAGCCTGCTGGACTGGCTGGCGCAGCTGCCGCCGGGCCGCCTGCAGCGGGTCACGCTGCAGTTCCCCGATCCCTGGTTCAAGAAACGGCACCAGAAGCGGCGGGTGCTGCAGCCGGCGCTGGTGGCGGCCCTGGCGGCGGCGCTGCCCCCCGGCGGCGAGCTGCTGCTGCAGAGCGATGTGGAGGCGGTGATCGTGCCCATGGTGCAGGTCACCGAGGCGAGCGGGTGCTTCGATCGGCCCGCCGAAGACCCGCGGCCGTACCGCCCCACGAACCCGCTGCCGGTGGCCACCGAGCGGGAGCAGCACGTGCTGTCACTGGGGCTGCCGGTGTACCGGGTGCTGTACCGGCGCAACGGCGCGGCCGCGCCCGGTCCGGGGGGGCTGGAGCAAGCCGCCTGCCGCACCCATAATCCGCCCACGCCCGGCGCCTGAATGTCTTCCACCTCCCCCACCGCCCTGGGCCCCGCCAGCGGCTCCGTTCCCTGGCTGCTGCGCTGGCAGGGCCTGCTGGCGGGCTGGGCAGCCGGACCGCTGGGCCGTCGCCTGCCGCTGCTGGCCGGCCTGGTGCTCTCCGCGCTGATGGCCGGGCTGCCGCTGGTGACCCGCACCGGCCTCAGCCTGCTGATCACGGCGGCGGGGCTGCTGTGGCTGCTGTGGGCGCTGTGCACACCGGCGGGGCGGATCGGGCCCATCAGCGGCTGGCTGCTGGTGATGCTGGGCGTGTCGGTGCTGGCCACGGGCTTTTCGCCGGTGCCTGCAGCGGCGGCCAACGGGCTGATCAAGCTGCTGAGCTATCTCGGGGTGTATGCGCTGATGCGGCAGCTGCTGGCCACGGCGCCGCCCTGGTGGGACCGCATCACGGCCTGCCTGCTGGGCGGCAGCCTGCTGGTGAGCGTGATCGGCATCCGCCAGCTCTACGCCGATTCCTCCGCCCTGGCCCGCTGGTCTGATCCCAATTCGGTGGCGCAGGGAACGGTGCGGATCTACAGCACGCTCGACAACCCCAACCTGCTGGCCGGCTACCTGCTGCCGATCCTGCCGATCGCCGTGGTGGCGCTGCTGCGCTGGCAGCGGCTGAGCGCCCGGCTGTTTGCGCTCACCACCGCCGTGCTCGGCAGTGCGGCCCTGGTGCTCACCTACAGCCGCGGCGGCTGGTTGGGCCTGGTGGCCGCCTACGGGGTGCTGGCGGTGCTGCTGCTGCTGCGCTTCACCCGTCACTGGCCGGTGTTCTGGCGGCGCGTGTTTCCACTGCTGCTGATGGTGCTGGCGGGGCTGGTGCTGGCGGTGGCGATCGCCAAGGTGGAGCCGCTGCGGGTGCGGGTGATGAGCCTGGGCGCCGGCCGGGAGGACAGCTCCAACAATTTCCGCATCAACGTGTGGATGGCGGCGATCGAAATGATCAAGGACCGCCCCTGGCTGGGCATCGGGCCGGGCAACAGCGCCTTCAACCTGATCTATCCGCTGTACCAGCAACCCAAATTCAACGCGCTCAGCGCCTACTCAATCCCGCTGGAACTGGCGGTGGAAGGGGGCATCCCCGGCCTGCTGGCCGGGCTGGGGCTGCTGGTGGCCAGTGTGAGGCTGGGGCTGACCCAGGTGCGCGCCAACGGCCACCAGGCCCTGCCGGCGTTGGCGGCGGTGGCCGTGATCGCCGGCCTGGCCGTGCAGGGGGTCACCGACACGATTTTCTTCCGACCGGAGGTGCAGCTCAGCGGTTGGTTCTGCCTGGCCACCCTGTCAACGCTGCCGGCCGCCGCCCGAGCGGATGGCTGAGAGCGCAATGACCGATAACGAGCCGCCCGCCCTGCTGGCCGGCTTCGATGCCGGCCAGACCCACACCACCTGCCGCCTGGCGGCAGTGGATCCCGGCGGCGGCTGGCGGGTGCTCGCGGAGGGCCAGGGCCCGGGGGTGAGCCATCTGGAGGCCGCCGGCGGCGAGGAACGCTTCGGCGACGCCCTGCACACCAGCCTGCAGGCGGCCCTGGGTGCGGCTGGGCTGGGCGCTATTGGGCTGGCCAGGGCAGGTGCCCCCCTGCTTGCCGCCGCAGGCGTGGGCGCCAGCGGCATCGAGCACGGCAGCACGGTGCAGCAGCGGGGGCAGGCGCTGGCGGCGGCGGCGCTGCAGCTGCCTGCGGAACGCGTGCTGGTCACCGGCGATGAGCGCACCGCCCTGCGTGGCGCCTTCAGCGCCGACGGCCCCGCCGGCGCCGGCATCGTGGTGATCAGCGGCACCGGCTGCATCGCGCTGGGCCGCGACGGCCGCGGCCGCGAGCACCGCTGCGGCGGCTGGGGCTGGCTGCTCGATCAGGGCGGCTCCGCCTGCGATCTGGGCCGCGACGCGCTGGCGCTGGCGCTGGAGATGGCCGATGGCCGGCGGCCGGACACCGGGCTGCGCTCCGCGCTGTGGCAGGCCCTCGCCTCTGGTGAGGAGCTGGTGACGGCCCAGCGGGTGAAGGCGATGGTGGTGGCGCCGGCGTTCGGGGCCGCCGGCTTCGCGCGCCTGGCCCCCTGTGTGGAGGCGCTGGCGGCGGCAGGCGACGAGGACGCGCTGGCGGTGCTGCAACGCTCCGCCGACGCCCTCGCTGGCCTGGTGCGGGGCGTGGCGGCGGCGCTGGAACTGGAGCAGCCGCGGGTGTGCGGCCAGGGCGGCGCCCTGCGCCACCTGCCCACCTACGCCGCGGCCTACCGGCAGGCGCTGGCCACCCGCCTGCCCGGCGCCACGCTGGTGGAGGCCGCCGGTGATGCCTGCGACGGTGCCCTCAGCCTCGCCGCCGATCAGCTGGCTGATCTCTGATCAAACCCCGTTGAGCTCGGCGGCCGCCAGGTCGGCCAGATGCGACGACCAGTGATCGACGGCGGCGGGTTCGGCCGCTTCCACCATCACCCGCAGCAGCGGTTCGGTGCCGCTGGCCCGCACCAGCACGCGGCCTTCGCCGCCCATGGCCGCCTCCGCCTGCGCCACTGCCTCGCGCAGGGGCAGGCACTCCTGCCAGTGCTGACGCCGCTGGCGGTCGGGCACGATCACGTTCACCAGCACCTGGGGATAGGGCGAGAAGCTGGTGTCCATCCAGTCGGCCAGGGAGCCGCCACCGGCGTGGATGCGGGTGGCCACCTGCAAGGCCGTGAGCAGGCCATCGCCGCTCATGCCGTGATGGGCCGAGAGGATGTGGCCCGACTGCTCACCGCCAAGGGCAGCGCCGCTGACGGCCATGGCGGCATGCACGTGCTGATCGCCCACGGGGGTGCGATCGAGCACGCCACCACGCGCCAGCCAGGCCCGCTCGAAGCCGAGGTTGGACATCACCGTGGCCACCAGGCGGCTGCCGGGCAGCTCACCGGCCGCCAGCAGCTCACCGCCCCAGAGGTAGAGGACCTGGTCGCCGTCCACCACCCGGCCGCGGCCGTCCACGGCCAGCATGCGGTCGGCGTCGCCATCGAACGCGAAGCCCATCGCCGCGCCATGGGCCAGCACCGCCTGCCGCAGCGGCTCCAGGTGGGTGCTGCCGCAGCCCATGTTGATGCGGCTGCCGTCGGGGGTGCCATGCAGCACCGTGAGATCGGCGCCGAGGGCGCGGAACACCGCTTCACCGCAGGCGGTGGCCGATCCCCAGCAGAGGTCGAGCACGATCGGGCAACCGTCCAGTCGGCGCCCCGCCACGCTCGCCAGCAGGGTGTCGGTGTAGGCGGCCAGCAGCTCGGGCCGCTGCCGCACGGCACCGCAGACACCGGAGGAGGCGCTGGCCGTGGCGGTGGCACGGCCGCGCAGGCCGGCTTCGATCACCTCCTGCTGCTGCCGGTCAAGCTTGTCGCCGCTGGGGCCGAACACCTTGATGCCGTTGTCGTGGGGCGGGTTGTGGCTGGCCGACACCATCAGCCCGCCGGCGGCACCGCAACGGCGGATCGCACCGGGCACGGCGGGGGTGGGGCAGAGCCCGAGATCCCACACCTCACGGCCGGCCGCCGTGAGGCCGGCCGTGAGCGCCGCCACCACCATCGGGCCGCTGCTGCGGGAATCCATGCCGACCAGCACCGCACCTTCGGGCGGCAGCACCTGGCCGCACCAGTAGCCCACCTGCAGGGCCAGCAGGGGCGTGAGGTGGGTGCCGACGCGGCCGCGGATGCCGTCGGTGCCGAACCAGGTCCCACCGGCACTGAGTGGCGGGCCGATGGGCAGGGGGGCCGGCTCCGCCATGAACACGCAATCGCTGGGCGCAGATTAGGAGCAGGCCTCCAGGCGGATGCTCCAGACGGCGCCAGCTACACGCTGCGGCGCGGCCACCACACCCAGCGCACCAGTTCGGCCACGGCCCAGAGCAGCAGGGCTCCCACCACCCAGCCGGGCAACGCCCGCAGCGGCCAGAAGGGGCGCAGGAAGAAGACACCCGCCGCCAGGGCGGTCACGGCCAGGGCGCGGCGGCGCTGGCGGGCACCGGGCAGGGTCGTCAACCAGGGAGGCAGGGAGGGCCGCAGCGCCATGGCGATCGGAGACGTGGTTCCAGAATGCCAAGACTTTGCCGGCGTCAGCGCCACCCCTGTCGCCTGTGCCCAGTCTGCCAACGGCCGCTGCCCCGACGCGCGGCCCACGCACCTTGGCGTTCACCGTGCTGGGCAGCCTGGCCCTGCTGGTGCTGGGCCGTCAGGCGCTGAACGCCCGGCCCCTGCCCAGCCCCGACACCGCCACGGCGGCGCTGGAACGCACGCGGCACTGGGACCTGGACCCGGAGCGGCGCCGCGAGGCCAGCCTGCTGCTCACGGCCCGGGCGGCAGCCACGCCGGCCCGTCAGCGCCAGCTGCTGCAGGGCCAGGGCTGGGGCCGTGATCCGCTCGGCGCGGTGGCGCTCAAGCTCGATGCACTGGCGGCCGGCAAGCTCGGGCAACCCCTGGTGGCCACGGCCCGCTGGCGCGAGCTGCTGCGCCGCTTCCCGGCCGACCCCGCCAGCGCCGATGCGCTCTATGAGCTGGGCCGGCCCCGGGCCCGCTGGGGCGCGCGCTGGCCAGGGGCTGAAGGGCTGCTGCGCCAGACCTGCCAGCTGAAGACGCCACCACTGAGCGCCGCCGAGCGGCGGGTGCTGGCACGGGGGCTGGGGGAACTGGGTGATGGCGCCGCCGCCGCGGCCTGCCTGGCGGGGGCGCCGTCTGATGCGGCCACGGAGCTGGTGATCGGCCGGGCGCTGCTGAAGGGCACGGCGGCCCAGGGTCAGGCGGGCGAGGCGCGGCTGCTGGCCCTGGCCAGCCGCTGGCCGGCGGCACCGGAAGCGCTGGAGGCCGCCCGCCTGCTGAGCGGCAACGACAGCCCGACGACCCTGGCGCGGCTGGCACGGTTGCCACAGGCGTTGCAGCAGAGCGCGCCGGTGGCAGCCCGCCGCGCCGCCACCAGCGGCAGGGGCTGGCAACAGGTGCTGGGCCGCTGGCCCACCGATCCCGCCAGCTGGGAGCTGCAGTGGGAGCTGGCGCGCGAGGCCCTGCTGAAGCGCCGCTGGGCGGCGGCGGCGGTGCTGCTCTCGGCGCTGGAGCCGCAGCAACTGCCCAGCCCGCTGGCGGCACGGCAACTGTTCTGGCTGGGCTACGCGCAGCAGGAACTGGGCGAGCAGGAGGCCGCACGCCGCTCCTGGAGCCAGCTGCTGGAGCGCAACCCCTGGGGCTACTACGGCTGGCGGACACGGGTGCGGCTGGGGCTGGAGGCCCCGCTCGCCCTGCGCAGCAACGGCAGCAGCGAGGAAACCATGCCGCCCACCCCCCCGTGGCAACCGCTGCGCAGCGGCAACAGCAACCTCAACCGCCTATGGCGGCTGGACCAGCCGCTGGAGACCTGGGAGCGCTGGCGCACGGCGCGCCGCAACCAGCCGCCCCAGCAGCCGGCGGAGCTCACGGTGGAGGGCCGGCTGCGCCAGGGCGTGGGCGACGACTGGACGGGCCTCGGGCAGCTGGAACTGGCCAGCCTGCGCTGGGTGGGCGCCAGCTGCCGCGCCAGCCTGCCGCTGGAGCAGGCACTGCATCCGTTGCGTTTCGGCGCGATCTTCGGGGCGGCGGCCACGGCGGAGCGGCTCGACCCCGCCCTGCTGCTGGGGGTGGCGAAGCAGGAATCGCGCTTCACGCCGGGGGTGCGCTCCCCGGTCGGCGCCGTGGGGCTGCTGCAGCTGATGCCGGCCACGGCGGCGGAGCTGGCCGGGGCGCCGGTATCGGATGAACAGCTGCGCCAACCGGAGGTGAACGTGCCGCTGGGGGCCCGCTACCTGAACCAGCGGCTGCGCCAGTGGAGCGGCAATCCCTTCCTGACAGCCGCCAGCTACAACGCCGGCCAGGGCTCCGTGGGCTCCTGGCTGGAGGAGCCGCCCGACCCCAGCCTCTCGCTCAGCCGCGAGCCGGAACTGTGGGTGGAGGCGATCCCGTTCCCCGAAACCCGCCTCTACGTGAAGAAGGTGCTGGGCAACGTGTGGAGCTACCAGGCGCTGGCGCAACAGCAAGGCTGCTGAGCGTCAGCCGCAAGGCCGCAGCCTCGATCTGCTCTCACACCTGCAGCGGCCGCCAGATCCCCTCCAGGAACAGCCAGCGCCCCAGGCCGATGCCCACCAGCACGTAGAGGCTGAGCACCAGGGCCAGCTGCGGCGGCGGCGGCACCACCCGGATGCGGGCGAGGTCGAGGCGGGCCAGGAACACCGAGGAGCCGAGGATCAGCACCTCGGCCACCAGGCGGCCCAGATCGATCATGTAGATGGCGAGCACGCTCACCACCAGCAGCGAGAACACCAGCGTGAACACCTTGCTGGCGTTCATCAGCCGCGACACTTGGGCCAGCAGGTAGCCGGGCATGGTGCAGAGCACCACCACCATCATCGAGTGGAGGCACTCCACCGACAAGAACAACTGCTGGTGGCGCGGCAGCGCCAGCAGCGACACCGCCTCGTGCGGATAGACCAGCACCCACTGCATGCCGAGGTAGGCGCTCACCGCCAGCAGCACCACCAGGAACGGAGCGCGCAACGGCAGAAGCGTGAGCCGCAGCAGGGCCCGCACCGGGCCGTTACGGGGCTGGGCCTTCACCATGGCCGGCGGCGGCGGGGGGCAGGCGCCGTCATCGGGGCTCCAGCACCAAGGCGATCGCTTCGAGCGGACAGCTGGGGATGCACTGTTCGCAGACCAGGCAGCGTTGGGCATCGAAGCTAAGCCGCCAATCGGGTGGCGCACTGCTCAACGCGCCACTGGGGCAGACGCTGGAGCAGATGCCGCAGTCGACGCAACGGGCCGGATCGATGCGGATCTCACCGGGGGCGCGATCGAGCGAGAGGCCAAGGCTTTCAAGCCACAGCTCGGCGGCGTCGAGCTCGTCGATGTCGCCGGAGAGCTCCACCACCATGGTGCCGCTCTGGTTGGGGGCCACCTGGGCGCGCAGGATCTTGGCAGCGATGTCGAAATCCACCGCCAGGCGGTAGGTGATCGGCTGATGCACCGCCTGGCGCGGGAAGTGAAGGGTGAGGCGGCGCTTCAACGGAGGGGAGGGCGCTGCGAAACCCCATGCTGACGCACCTAGCCCCGGCTTGCAGTGTGCAGCCCCGGCCTGCAGCGCGTAGCTGCCAGAGTGCCCCAGCCCGAGGCGAGCCAACCACGCCCCGATGACCGAACCGCCCATCGACCCCATTTCCTCACCACCACTGGGGCGTCGCGAACGCATGGTGCTGGCCGGCCTGGCCGCGTTGCTGGCACTGGTGCTGTTCTTCGCGCGCGGCTGGCTGCAACCGCAGGCGCCGCTGGAGCAGCTGGCGCGGCGGTCGCTGGAGCTGCCGGTGGCGCTGGCGAGCGGGCGGCCCACGATCCTGGAGTTCTACGCCGACTGGTGTGAGTCGTGCCGCACGATGGCGCCGGCGATGGAGGCGGTGGAAAGCCAGAACCGCGGGAAGCTGAATGTGGTGCTGCTGAATGTGGACAACCCGCGTTGGGGCCCGGAGCTCGATCGTTTTGAGGTGAACGGCATCCCCCAGCTGGAGCTGTTCAACCGCAAGGGCCAACCGATCGGCCGCTCGCTGGGCCTGCGCAGCCCGGCCGAACTGGCCGCGATCACGATCGCCCTGCTTGACGACAAACCGTTGCCGCGCCTGGCCGGCGTCGGCAAGAGCAGTGGACTGGAGCAGGGACCGCAAAGCAGCGAACCCGCCGCCGTCGGCCCGCGCAGCCACGGCTGACGACACACCCACCCCTCACCGAGCCTGCCCATGGATCCCCGCTTCCGGGTTGAGCTGATCGCCGCCACCCCGAACCCGCAGCAGTGCGTGTATGCCGGCATGCATCAGGACTACAGCGAGGGCTTCGTGGCCGCCGACCGCGCCGACTGGCCGGATGAAACCAAGGCCGGTGAGATCTGCGTGAAGCGTCTGCTGGCCGGCGAACGCGGCCACTACGGCCCACTCGAGCACGCCCAGATTGTGCTGAACGTGGGCTGGTTCCCCCATTCCGTGATGCAACAGGCGCGCACCCATCGCGTGGGCGTGAGCTTCGATGTGCAGTCGATGAGATATACGGGCGACCGGATTCGCAAGGCTGCTAATAATGAGATAGACCTGGAAGAAGTATTTTATCTACGGCCCGTGGGCGCCTATAGCGACCGCCAAGGCAAGAAATACATCTACGACGAAACGCAGCGGGGCATCGATCTGGAGCTCTGCCGTGCTGCAGCGGGGCGTTACCGCGATCTGCTGGATGCCGGCTATGCGGAAGAGCACGCCCGCGGCATCCTGCCGTTCGACTACCGCCAGCACTTCGTGGTGAGCTTCACCCTGCGCGCGTTCCTGCACTTCCTCGATCTACGCGCCAAGCTCGATGCCCAGCAGGAGATCCGCGAACTCTGCGATCTGATGTGGCCGCACCTGCAGGAGTGGGTGCCGCAGTTTGCGGAGTGGTACGAGAAGAGCCGGCTGCATAAGGCGCGGTTGGCGCCTTGAGGACGAGAGTCTGACGCGGACGAAAAGCCTGAGGCACACAAAGGACCTAAAGCCTTAGCGAGACAGATTATCCAAATGATCGACAGCTTACCGAGCCGTCTCAAACCACCGCTCGATCAGCTCGACCGCCGTTAAGATGCCATCCTCCGCCCGAATCCGCTCACCGAGCGTGGCTGACTTGGCGCGGATCGTGTCATCACTGACAGCAGCCCCGATGGCCTCACTCAGACGTTGAACGGTGAGCTTGCGCCGAGGTACGCACCTCGGCCCGACTCCCAGGTCGCTGACACGCCTGGCCCAGAAGCTCTGATCGCCCAGCACGGGTGTGACGATGGAGGGCACGCCAGCCGACAAGGCTGCGGCTGTGGTGCCGGCGCCGCCGTGGTGCACGATGGCCGCCATGCGCGGGAACGACCAAGCGTGTGGGATTGACCCCACCATGCACACGGAATCGGGCAGATCGTTCGCAGTGAGCCCGCCCCAGCCGGAGGAGAGAACACCACGCTGGCCGGTCCGCTGCAGCGACTCCAGCACCAACTTTGCCGTCGCCTCCGGGTTCCGGCTTCCCATGCTTCCGAACCCCACGTACACCGGAGCTGGCCCCGCTTCAAGGAAGGCCACCAGCTCTGCCGGCGGATGCCAATCCTCTGAAGGCTCAAGGAACCAGTAGCCCGTGACATGGTTCCGGGAGGACCAGTCCTGCGGCACCGGGATCACGTGTGCGCTGTATCCATACAGGCACAGGTGGCCCGCGCCCGCCAGCGCAGCGAACGGCCCCCAGAAGCCCGACGGCTTGAGACCCAGAACCTTCACCCGGATGGTCGCGTCCGCCGATCGCGACGATTGCCACAGCATCTGCTGGGTGACGCGATGGGACGGAGCGTTCGCCCAGGACGTGAGGGGAGTCTGAGGGACTGGCGTGAGCACGCCGGGGAACGCGGTGGTAGGCGAAAACGGGTATAGGTAGGCCTGCACGAAGGGAACAGCAAGCTTCTCTGCGAGCGCCTGTGCAACAAACAGCCCACCCAGGCCACTCACGATCAGGTCGACGCCTTCGCAGGCGGCGAGACCATTCGTCGCCGCCTGAACCGCCACCCGTTCTGCCGACACCCCCATCGCGGCCATGATCTTCAGAACGTTGCCTGCTTCCAGGAGGTCATGCATCTCGCTAGCGATCGCCTCGGTGCTCACACCCGTGTCGCAGAACTCGAGCCCATGAGCCCCTACGAGCTCGCCGAAGTCGCTGGATGTGACAACACGAACGGAATGCCCGGCCCGCTTGAGCCCCACCCCGAGCGCAACATGCGGCTGCACGTCGCCACGACTACCCAACGCAATGATGGCGATTCGCACGTGGGCTCAATCCCGTGGTTGGTCTGTCCAACGCTTGATGGCAAGGGTATCCAGATCCTTCGTGAAGATCACGCGGTCTTCACCCTCCCCGTCGTAGCCCATGGCGACGGGAACACCGTCGACCTTGTGGTCGGAGTCAAGGAGAGAGAAGCCAAGGCGACGGTGGAAGGCCATCGAGTTGCGATTCACCGGAGCGGTAACGCAGCGAGCAGTGCGGCAGCCAAGCGAGGCGGCCGTGGCAAAGAAATGCTCATAGAGGCGGCGCCCTAACCCCTCTCCACGACGTGCAGGATGCACGCCAATGAAGTGGATATAGGCCTGGTCGGGGAAGGTCTGCGAAACGAACCCGATGAGGAACCCAACGATCTGACCATCCGCTACGGCGGTGAAGCTGGTGGAGCGGAAGTGGACGAAGAAGAGCTTGGGGAGCATGGCGGCCATCGGCCGACCACCCCACCACTCATCAACGATGGAGATGATCGGCTGATAGTCGTCCTGCTCTACATGCCTGATGACAACGTCGGACACAGCCTCCTCCTAGCAAACAGCACGCCCAACGTCAAAGCTCAGCCGCGCCCATGCGTGGCGCAGCTGCATCACCTTGTTCAGCTCGTTCTTCATCAAGGGGCGTGGACAGTGAGATGAAAGACCTTGGCGATGATCTGCCATCGCCCATCCACGCGAATCAAAGACAGGAGATCAATGAAGTGCTTGGGAACAATCGAGCATCGCAGCTTTACAACGGCTGCAACTGGCCCGGCAAATTCAATCGACAGGATCTGATCAGTTCGGGGCTCTCCTCTTGAGGCGGGCGATGGCCTGCTGTCGACAATTTCAAAATACTCATTCATCCGAAGGATGAGCGGCTCTCCTTCGGAGGCTGTGGCATACACTGCTTCAGGATGAAACACGCGACGCAGACGCTGCGTGTCGCCATGATAAAGCCCGTCGAAGTAATCTTGTATAAGCTCAGCAACTTCAACATAGGCTGCCGCATGAGGAGTCGTCGTCATGTTGCCTCTGCCTTTTGCTCGGCTGTTGCACCTTCGCGTGTGATCTGAATGTGAACGTATGGCATGGTTGCTCGAGGCTTTAACTGGAAGCCTGATGGTGCATTACTGCCCAACGTGGAACGTTTGAGCTGTGCGCCTGCTCGAAGCGCCTTTTAGACATTAGCTCGACTTGCTGCGAGAACACTCTCGATCACAAGATCCAGGTCCACTGATGGGTTCGCCGCCACCGACCGCGCCCAAGTCTCACCCTCAAGAACACACTTCGACAACATGCCTGCGGGAGCGGCCTGAACAAAGGCGTCGCTCTGTCGGTTCGTTGGACGAAAGACATTGATCGCTGATTGCGGCCGGTTCCAGAGCTCCAGGTGTTCGCTTGACTCGATCGCATCCGCCAGCGCGTCAGCCACCTCCATCAAGTGATCGAGTCGCTGCGCAAGTCCCTCGCGCCCCCAGGCGAGCAGGGTCGCGAGCAGCGGAATCGCCGCCGCTGATCGCGAGCCCTGCACCCCGACATTCGGCTTGGCCAGATAGCCACCACCGAAGCTGATTGCCGCGTTCGCGACCTCGAGATCGCGGAATAGTACGAGTGCCGAATCCTTTGGCTGGAACAACCACTTGTGAGCCGATACCGCCACGGAGTCAGCGCCATCGAGCCCGTCGAGCTTGCCAGCGTGAGCGTGGCTGAGTCGTAGTGGGCCTGCCCACGCCGCGTCCACATGCGTCCATGTCGCGGTGCCGACCAGATCGAGAGGGTCGATCGCACCTGTCAAGGTCGTGCCAGCGGTCAGCACCAGGCAGGCGTCGCTCAGGTCAGGCAGTTGCTCGCGATCGAGCCGCCCTAGCGCGTCAACAGGGACCTTCACGAATGCGAGCCCGAGCATTCGAGCGGCCTTCTCGACGCTGAGGTGCGCGGCATCAGACGTCACGACGGTCTTCACGCCTGCGGCGTCTCTCGCCGCCCAGAGTCCAGTGAGATTGGCAATCGTTGAACCGGAGCAGAAGTGCCCGCCCTGCATGCCGAAGTACGGCGTCAGCCAAGCCAGGACGCGCGCCTCCGCCTGGGTGGCAAAGGGCGATGTCACCTCATGGAGCATGTTCTGGTTGAGGCTGGCGTCCCACAAGGCCATCGCCCACGTGATCCACGGCGTGGGCGGGTCCATGTGAGCGAGCGAGCTGGATGAACCGAGCCGGGCAGCCTCTCCAAGCACGCGTCCGGACATCATTTCAAGCACCCGAGCCTCACCGACCCCGGTTTCTGGCAGCCCAGGTGGCAGGTCGCCCGTAGAGCCATCCGGTGACATGAGCAGTTCGAGGGCTCGTCTGAGTCCGTCGCCTGCCACAAAGCTTGGGTCGGGCGTGTGCATGCTCAGCCTGTTCCGGTCGGGCGTGGCCCATGGGTCACATCAGCGCACCATCGGCACTGAGCCGGGGATCGTTGCTGATTATCGCCGTGGCGGCCGCTCTGGGATCATCCCGTGCGATATGAATGTCCTGCGCGGGGAAGTAGAGCGTTCGGTACGCACGGGCTGTGTCGTGTGGAGACAGGCCCTCCTGACCTCGTGAGACGGCGCGTTCCAACGCCGTCTCGAAGGTGCAGTCGATCCAGATTGATCTGTCGTAGTGAGATTGCAGCGCACGTTTCAGGAGATAAATCCCCTCCAGCAGGATCACGTCGATCCGTTCGAACTCATAAAGGTGCCGCCTGTATGCGGTTGCAGTTTCCTCCGCGTAGTCAACCTCAACGCGCAATGAACGGCGATCGCGGAGCGGAAGGACAAGCTGTGTGAACATGTCGTCGAAGCGTATCGCGTTGAGGTAGAAGTGTTCAGCGGGGTTGGAGGCATCAAAGCGTCTACTGGGAAGGTTCAACCACGCGTCCGCATTGATCGTCGCCACCCGAATCCCATGTGTTCGGAGGATCTCCGCGATCCGTGCCGTGACATAGCCCTTGCCGCAACCGTCGATTCCGGTGATTGCCACCAGGATGCTTCGACAAATGGGCGTTGCCACCCTCGCGTCGAGGATCGCAGTCACGGTGCTGTCCAGGTCGTTCATGAGCTGCGTGATTCGTCTGGCTAACTCTTGCCATCACCTGCCCGAAGAAAGCCTCAGGTAAAGTGAATTAAGGGGGAAAGAACTTCTGGGGTGGCGGGTCAGGTGAATGGCTGTGTTAGCCACTTTCGGGGCAGGAGAGATCACGGATAATAGATTTCCACGCATTTAACCAGAGTTGCAAGGACGTGAACACGAAGAGAATGGATTTCCTCGGCAATGATTACCGGAACATCAAGATCATGAGCGCCTATGTTGCGCAGAACATATGCAACGCAAAGTGGCTGATCAAGGTTGCTGACATTAGTCTGTCCGACATCTCGATAACGAGCCGTTCCATCTATTAGCTGCCTAAGAAGAAGACTTGCATTGGCTTTTCTTTGATCATTGATACAGGATGCATACTGCAATCCATTCTGCGATGGCATTTGGCCTTTGAGCTGGCCGCCAATCTGACAAGATAACTCTTGAATCTGCTGCATGAAAGACCCATGGCTGCCAGTCCTTGCTTTTAATAGATTCTCGATAATAACCGTAATTCGAAACAGATGGTTAAGCGCCAAGGATCCAAGCAGCTTGCTATCATGGTGATCAAGATTTAAGCGCTCTATGCGAAGGATAGAGGAGTGTGAATAGATGAGCAGCGAAATAAGATCTGTATCCGAGCCAAGGAACAGACGGCTTCGAATGTCACTCGTTCGAAGATTTAAGTTGGCGCTGTCAAGTGCATCGTCAATTTCTTGTACCTGTTCGCCAACCCACCAACTCGCTGGATGAAGAAGGTTAAGACTCTGATCAAGAGTGACAACCATTGCCGCTGATGAGTTGGGCCAATTCCCGTTTGAACAGCATTGTTGTCGCTTATCTTCTATGAGCGCTTTGTTCATTATCAGCAAGCCAGTATCAGTATCTCCCCGACTAAACCATGAACATGCCCAAAAGAAGTAGCCAGAGCCTTTGTGATATTGCCTACTCAGTTGCCGTTCCCTATTCGTGATTACGCCAAGGATATCAAGCCAGTAGTCACAAGCCGCATCGATCTTCCTGTATTCTGCAAGAAAAAAGCTTATCGGCTCTGCTGCCTCAAAGAATTGATCCATCTCTGCTGGAGATGGATCGGAGTCAAGAAAGTCGCTGGCTGCTCGAGTAAAAAGGTCCCAGTCAGCAGATCTATTCTGAAGAATATCTCTGTAGATAGCGTCGAACGCTGAATCAATAGCGTCCGAAATCGAATGAAGCTCGAACGAATGCGAATCAATCTGAAGAATGCGTAGAGAATTGCCAGGTATCTGGCGGCCTACAGACCTACCCATCCGAATCGGCGATGCCTGTGAAGCATTAATAGGCCCCGTTTGTGCCATCCCCACTACCGGATAGCTCGTAGCTGGGATTGGTCCTGTGGTGCCAAAGGATGTACTCACTTGCGGATCAAGCTGGTGTGCTACTGACTAACAGTGTAGTGATTCTGAGAAGCTTCAAGGCGCTCTTTGCTGTGGCTAACGCCGCCCCTGAGTGGCAGGCAGGGTTGTGATGAGACTGCAGAGTGCTAGTGGTAGCCTGTCCACTCAAGGGGCATGCTAGGCTCATTCGATATGATCAGGTTCTGGAGTCTATTCCACATCTTGCTGAGGAGAGAGGGTGCTCGACATAGTCCCTAGGTGAAACAATAAAGATTGAAACAGTATAGAATTAGGCTTAACCATCTGAATCTGCTACTGGCACAGCGATCACATGACTTGCAGAACGTTATAAAACGATAACGTACTCAACCCGCTCATATATCTTCGTCATCTCGGCCTCGACTGGCTTCAGGCAAGACATCAGAGGCTATCTTGAGTGAGGGCCCGGGAATGGGCAATAAAATGTTTATCATCATCCGCAGCATTCTGTATCGTAGATCACGATGGAATGATACGAAGTATCGTAGATTGGCCTCCATGACAGGGATCTCTTTGATTGATATGCATTGGTAATCAGGATTGGCGCGAACATAATCTTCAAAGTCACAAATGGAAGGCGTCGCTCGTCTGTCAATCATGATGGATGCGCCAACAAGCTCATCTTCAGTCATATACTTCATCGGCTGAGACGGAACATCTTTATATCCGTGGCGCCCC
The DNA here is from genome assembly GCF_977927515.1 of Cyanobium sp. ULC065. The sequence continues at coordinate 3,160,631 of NZ_OZ376393.1, forward strand.
CATATCTTAAACTCTATCCGGTACTGTTTCTCTACAAGATCCGTAGCAGAGCCATCACCTGGCAGGGTATAGGCCAGCCTCAAATCCGTTCGTCTAATCTTCGAATATGATTCTCTTGAGGCACGAACACCAGGCCTTTTGATTATGGCCAGTACCCAATCACGAATATCAGCTTCCTGAAATTCGCCATGAGGAGGGAACTGCTCAAAAACTTCCGGTATCGCAAATTGAAGTTGTCTAATAAAGAATGAAAACCCCTCGTCCGCCATGCACGCATCCAATGTTGCCATTTCACTATCGTCAGTCAAAGCATAGCGAAAGTAGTCCAGCATGTACGCATAGGTATAATTCACATTGCCTGGGCAGCATTCGCAATACATTTCAAGAATTCTTGGATATAGCAATGGGGTGCCGTAGATGATGAAGCGCATAAAATGGCCACTGAATGAATCCACCTGGCATCCATGTGAGCAACCAAGGTAGATTCGTTCAAATACCATTGATTCGCTTAGCAGGAGCCTTGCCGCTATTGCACCATTCACAATGAGGCTGACGGTGCCTTGATCAAATACAGCACATACAAAGTAAAGATCACATCCTGCGATGTAGCTTGTACACGTGAATTCAACATTCTCGGCAGTTCTTTTTCTTATGACAAATGCACAGTTGTGACTGCCAGAGATTCCAATACTTAGCTCTGAGGTTGACTCGGAGCACCAAAATGAAAAAAGAGTCAAGAATTGATCATCTTGAATCTGGGCAGTTGTTGGAGTTGGTTTAGCAACAAGAATTACCGTAGAAGAATTGGAGTCAATCTCTATGCCAGTCTTATCTTTGTCAATCCATGCTCTATCCGCACTACGTGTTGAACCAGTCTCGGAAGCAGAGGCTACTACCACTGGGAGTTCTACGTCGGGCGGTATTGGGCTTGTTGCGAACAGGCCTTCTTCACACTGTGGGAAGGCAATAGCCACATCTGAATGCACTGTAGTTGAGGACGCATTAGACAAAAAGACTTTGAGGGGTTGAAGAGAAATATCATTCTTCATTGAGAGCTCAAATCGCTGCCATGCATCTGTTACAAGAAAGTCTTTAGTCTGTGAGCTAAAGGGGCCTTCTAAAGAAACTCGGAGTGAAATCTGATTGGTCTCAGTTCTCGCAAAGAATGAAAATGTAACGGCCCTGCCAGGTGGGTAGCAGTGAATAGCAAGGGCGCGTTCATTGGGGGGAAGCCTATAGATGCGTGCAGATTCTTTGGCTGCAATGGAAGGGATGCCTCCAACGACTTTCATGATCTGCTTTGGGCGGTTGCTTAGCGAGACGAGCTTGTGCTGGAGCCTTACTTGTTCTTGGACAGTTCCGCAAACCACACCCCATAGGCGTTCCCTTTCTGCAAACCACAGTGACCAGGCTTCCCCAAGCATCCTTCAAGCCTGATGCTGCAGGGGTTTTGGTCAGTCTGCTGAGATGAGCCACTGTGGTTCGCGGGTCAGATAACTACTGTGCAGGACGTTACACAGCCTGGTGGCCTCTTCTAAGGGGAAGTCTTCTTGAACCACACGTTTGAAGCGATGAAATCGCATCAACTCTCTCGGCTTCTATGCCCATAAACAGAAAACAAACGCAAGCCCATCACCCTGCTCCGCAACTCCGCACCCCCCTCAACCAAAATCAAACCTTCGCTAACGTCACCCGCTCCGGCTGATGCTGATACTTCCCAGCCCGGTCGCTGTAGGTGGTCTGGCAGGGTTCGCCTTCGAAGAACAGCAGCTGGCAGATGCCTTCGCTGGCGTAGATGCGGCAATCGGCGCCCGACGAGTTGCTGAATTCCAGGGTGAGGTGGCCCTCCCAGCTGGCTTCAGCGGGCGTGGTGTTCACGATGATGCCGAGGCGCGCATAGGTGCTCTTGCCCAGGCAGATCACGGTGATGTTGGCCGGCACCCGCATCAGCTCCAGCGCCACACCCAGGCCGTAGGAATGGGCGGGCAGGATGAAGTAGTCACCGTCGTCGTCGTGGTGCAGCGGCGCCGGCTCCAGGTTGGCCGGGTTGAACCGCTTCGGGTTCATCACCGTGCCCGGCACGTGCCGGAAGATCAGGAACTCCTTGGGTGAGAGCCGCAGGTCGTAGCCGTAGGAGGAGCAGCCGTAGCTCAGCACCGGCGCCGTGCGGTTCTCGGCATCGAGGTGGCGCACCAGCGTGGCCTGGAACGGTTCGAGCATGCCCGCCGCGGCCTGTTCGTTGATCCAGCGGTCGCACTTGAGCATGGGGTCAGCAGTTGCGGCGGAGCTGGGTCACCTGGTCGGCCATCGCCAGCAGCGCGGGCGGCATCGATGGCCCCGTGAGGATCACATCGAGATGGGCGGGACGTTGCTCCAACGTGGCCTCAACCTCCGCCGCCGGCAGGTAGCCCAGCGCGATCGCCAGACCCAGCTCGTCGAGCACCATCAAATCCACCGCCCCGTCCAGCAGCTGGCGCCGCGTGTAGCCCCACACCTCCAGCACCGCCTGCTGCTGCTCCGCACCGGGCCCCTCGGGCTCCGCATCGGCCTCGGCCGGTTCGGTCAGGCAGGCGGGCATGGCGGGCCGCAGCCACTGCAGCCGGCCGCACAGCCACAGGCTGCGCTCCAGCCCCTGGTCCACGCCGCCCTTGAGGAACTGGCTGATCAGCACCCGGCTGCCCAGCCCCGCGCTGCGCAACGCCTGGCTGAACACGCCGGAGAAACTGCCGCGAAACGGTGCCGTGTGCACCTGCAGCAGGCCTTCGGTCTGGGCCGGGGGCACCAGGGCCAGCGGGCGTGGTGCCACGGCGGCCACGGGCGCCGCTGCTGCCGCGCCATGGGGGCGCCCCGGGGCGTGGGAACGGGGGCCACCGGCAGGGCCAGCACCAGAAGGCACACCACCGCTGGACATGGAGGGGTTGAGCAGGCTGGCCGTCATCAACACCCCGGTGGCTTCGCGAAACCGAATGTAGCGGCGCCAGACCCGGAATCAAGGATCGGACACCACCCCTAGCGCATACGCTTGTACTACTTTGCGGAAATCCCGTCGGCACTGGGATTCTGCAGACGGATGTCCACAGGGAACCGTCCAGTTAGTGTGATCGGCTACATGGAGCACGGAAGTCGATCCGTAGCTTCCAACCACTTGTCCAACCGTCATGGTCGGCGCGATGCGCGGATTCAGCCGCACCAGCACCACCCCCGCGCCCGTCACCAGCGGCTTGGCCTCCTCCGCCAGTGGCTCCAGCACCCTGCTGGACGTCATGCGTGGGCTGAGCGGCTGCACCAGCGAAACGGTGGAGCGCGGCAAAACGATCTTTTTCCCCGGCGACCCGGCCGAGCGCGTCTACCTGCTGCGCCGTGGCGCCGTGCGGCTGTCCCGCGTCTATGAGTCGGGTGAGGAGATCACCGTGGCCCTGCTGCGCGAGAACAGCCTCTTCGGCGTGCTCTCCCTGCTCACCGGCCAGCGCTCGGATCGCTTCTATCACGCCGTCGCCTTCACCCGCGTCGAGCTGGTGGCCGCCCCGGCCAGTTCCGTGCGGCGCGCCATCGAGCAGGACGCCAGCGTGGGCCTGCTGCTGCTGCAAGGCCTCTCCTCCCGCATCCTGCAGACGGAGACCATGATCGAGACCCTCACCCACCGGGACATGTCCTCGCGGCTGGTGAGCTTCCTGCTGGTGCTCTGCCGCGATTTCGGTGTCCCCGGCGCCGAGGGCATCACCATCGATCTGCGCCTGTCGCACCAGGCGATCGCCGAAGCGATCGGCTCCACCCGCGTCACCATCACCCGCCTGCTCGGCGACCTGCGTCAGGCCGGCCTCGTGCAGGTGGATCGCAAGAAGATCACCGTGTTCGATCCGGTGGCGCTGGCCAAACGCTTCAGCTGAAGGCCCGCGGCCGATACTGGACCCCCTCGCCCTGAATCGTGTCCGGCTGGCTGCTGATCCTGGCCCTGCTGACCCTCGGGGGGGTGCTCGCCACCCTCGGCGATCGGCTCGGCAGCCGCGTCGGCAAGGCCCGGCTCAGCCTCTTCAACCTCCGCCCGCGCAACACCGCGGTGCTGATCACGGTGCTCACCGGCAGCCTGATCAGTGCCGTCTCGCTCGGCCTGATGCTGGCCGTGAGCCAGCGGCTGCGCACCGGCCTGTTCGAGCTCGACAGCCTCGAGCAGAAGCTGCGGGACAGCCGCGACGCCGTCCAACGCAGCGATGCCGCCCTGAAGCGCAGCCTCTCGGCCCAGCGCGACGCCCAGCAGGCCGTGGGCCGGGCCGAACGGGGCCGCCAGCAGGCCCGCCGCCAGCTGGTGGCGGTGGAGCAGCAGGCGGGCCGCCTGCGGCGTGAGCTGCAGCCGCTGCAGAACCAGCAGCAGCAGTTGCTGCGCCAGCGCGATCGGCTCAACAGCGACATCCGCGCCCGCGATCAGGACATCCGCCGCACCGAAGCGGAGCTGGCCCGCGTGAAGGGGCAGATCGCCTCCGGCCAGGCCGAACTCAAAGATCTGGAAACCAAGCTGATCGCCCTGCGCCGCGGCGATGTGGTGATCAGCAGCGGCCAGCCGCTGGCCACCGCCAAGGTGAGCGTCAAGCAGCCGGGCCAGGCCCGTGCCGCCATCGATGCCCTGCTGCGCCAGGCCAACCAGTCGGCCTTTCAGCGGGTGCTGCCGGGGGAACCGGTGAACCGGCCGATCCTGCTGGTGCCCCGTGAAGACATCGCCAAGCTGGAGGCCCTGATCCAGAAAGGTGGCAACTGGGTGGTGAGCATCCTCTCGGCCGCCAATGTGCTGCGCGGCGAGCAGCAGGTGCTCGGCTTCCCCGACCTGCGGCCCAACAAGCAGGTGATCCGCCAGGGCGAGGTGATGGCCACCACGCGGCTGGAAGGCAACGAGATCTCGCCCGAGCAGGTGCGCAACCGGCTCAACCTGCTGCTGGCCGCCTCCTTCGCCAAGGCGCAGCGGCAGGGGTCGCTGGTGGATGGGGTGCAGTTCGATGTGGCCAGCTTCAACCAGCTGGGGCGGGAGCTGAGTGAGCGGCCGGCCGGGCAGGCCGTGAGCCTGGAGGCCGTGGCCGTGCGCGAGGCCGAAACGCCCGATCCGGTGGTGCTGGAGATTCGCCGCCTCGATGGCGGCCCCACGCCCCCTCCCCGCCGAAGCGCCCCTCATGAGCCCCACGCCGGCGGCCGCCGCGTCACCACCGGAGCCCCTGCCGCTTCCCGCCCATGGTCCCCTCGCCGCGCTCGATCCGGGCCGCTGCAAGTGCGGCCTGGTGCGCTGCGACCCGGCGCGGCAGCAGGTGCTGGCCGCCCTGATCCTGGAGCCGGAGCAGGCCCTGGCGCAGCTGCGCGCCTGGCAGGCCGAAGGCGCCGTGGCCGGCGTGGTGCTCGGCGACGGCACCGGCAGCCGCCACTGGAGCCAGCGCCTGGCGCCGCTGCTGCCCCTGCAGCTGGTGGATGAGCGCCGCACCACCCTTGAGGCACGGCGGCGCTTCTGGCAGCTGTTCCCGCCACGCGGCTGGCGGCGCCTGTTGCCCGAAGGCCTGCGCCAGCCGCCCGGCCCCTGGGACGATGTCGTCGCCCAGCTGCTGCTCGAACGCCACCTCGGCCATCCGCTGTCGCGGCCCCCATCCCTGCCGCCAGCCGCCTTCTAGAAGCGCGCCCGCACCGTGAAGGCGTAGTCACCGCCGGGCTCCAGCTGGTAGTCGGCCTTGAGCAGAAACCGCAGCAGTGCGTCCTGGATCAGGGCACGACCCAGCGAGGGCTCCACCGTCAGCTCACCGCGATCGAACGCCCAGCGGAAGGTCCAGGCGAAGCCGCCGGCCACCACCTCGCCCTCCAGCAGCTTCTGGGTGAAGCTCTGGTGCAGCACCCGCAGCTGGGCGGTGGTGGCGGGAAGACGGCTCACGGAGGAAGGAAACGCACGGAGTCAGACAGGAGGCGGAGGCGAAACCATCAACATCAGCCGGGCGGAGGTACCCGGCTCAGCCTCAGGCCGCTGCGGGCTGAAAACTGTTCAGACGATTACCGGCCCGTTCATAGCCCAGCCGCTGGATCACCCCCAGCCCCGCCAGCACCTCGTCGAGCACCGCCTCCACGCAGGCCTGCTCGCTGGGCTCGAAGCGGCCCAGCACATGGGAAATCGTGCGGGCCTTGCGCGTGACCGGGTCATCGGCCGGGGCGCTGATGCCGATGCGCAGCCGGGGAAACTCCTGGCTGCCGAGATGGCTGATCGTGCTGCGCAGGCCGTTGTGGCCGCCGGCACTGCCGGCCAGGCGCAGCCGCAGGCGACCCAGCGGCAGGTCCATGTCATCGACGAGCACAAGCATCTGGTCAGGACGCAGGCCGAACCAGTCGAGCGTGGCACGGATCGACCGGCCGCTCTCGTTCATGTAGGTGGTGGGCATCAGCAGCCGCAGGCGCTGGGCCCCCTGGCCCACATCCGCCAGCAGGCCCTGCAGGCGCGCATTGGCGCGGAAGCTCACCCGCTCGCGCGCCGCCAGCCGCTCCAGGGCCATGAAGCCCACGTTGTGGCGCGTGCGGGCGTACTTGTCGCCGGGATTGCCCAGGCCCACCACCAGCTGAAGGTCGCCCGTGCGGGCCTCACCGCCCGGCGTGGAAGAGGCGGTCATGGCCGTGGCGGAACGAAGCGGCGGAAAACGTAGCGGCGGAAGCAGAGTGGCAGAAGCGAAGCGTTGAACTCAGGCGGCCGCCGCAGGCGGTTCGCTGGCAGCAGGGGGTTCAGCCGCTGCGGCGGAGCTGGCTGCTGGAACAGGAGAAGCAGTGGTGGTGGCCTGTGCAGGTGCAACAGTCTCAGCGGCGGGGGCGGGAGCCTCGTTGATCGCCACGCTGGTGGCGGTCACCACCGTGTCGGCTTCGGAGTCGATCGCCTTGCGGAACTCCTGCTCGAAGTTGCTGGAGGCCGACTGGAAGCCCTTGAGCGTGCGCCCCAGGGTGCGCCCCAGCTCGGGCAACCGCTTCGGGCCGAACACCAGCAGGCCAATGGCCGCGATGACCGCCATTTCCGGCAGCCCGATCCCGAAGATGTTCATGCAGCGGAGCCTGGGTCAGGAACTGAGGCGAAAACAGGCGGCAAAGCGGCAGGCCCGGCAGCCTGTGCCGCCAGACTCTTAGGCCGGAGGATTCAGAGGCAGATCAGCCGAGGCCGTTCCAGTTCACGGTGATGCCGTCGAGCAGCAGCGACTTGTTGTACAGCTGCAGGATCACGAGCAGGAACACCAGGAACAGCACCATGAAGATGCCCATCACCGGCGTGGTGCCCCAACCGGGCACCACCTTGCCGTACTCGGAGTTGAGCGGGCGGAGCAGATTTCCCAGTGGGGTGCGTTGCGCCATGGCGGGTGAGCCTCTCGGACACATGGGTGGGGATCGTTACTGTAAGGGTCGAGGCGGAGACCGGCGCGGTCACTGTCGAGAGTTGTGATCCACCTCCGCCACCCCCAGCAGCCGCCCCTTCCTTGACCGAAACCTCCTCCCCCGCCCTGTCGATCGCGATCACCGTGCTGGTGGCGCTGCTCGCCCTCACCGGCTTCGGGGTCTACCTCGCCTTCGGCCCGCCGTCCAAGGGCCTCACCGATCCCTTCGACGATCACGACGACTGATCCTGAGCGCGCGCCAACCGCCGCACCCGCAGCTGGCGCAGCTCCCAGGGCCTCAGCAGCGGTTCTGCCGGCCGGCCCTCCACGACTCCATCCATCCGCGCCTGAGCGCCACCCTCCACCGGCCCGATCACCTGCCACCCCGCTGACAAACCGAGCGGCTGCCGGCAGGGCGAGAGGTTCTGCACCGTGAGCCGCACCACGCCCGGCTCCGGATCCGGCGCAATCACCACCGGGTCGAGCTGGGCCGAGCCCAGGGCGAGCGCCGCTGGTGGTGGCGTGGCTGGCTCGGCCGCCGGATGGCACCAGGTGGGGGCGCGAAACGCGCGGGCCGCCGCCGGAACCGCCGCCTGACGCCACCCATCCGCGCAGGGCATCAGCGCGAGCCGCAGGCGCTGCAGGCCGTTGTCGGCGCCGGGATCGGGCCAGGTGGGGCCGCGGAGCAGCGATACGCCAAGGCGCTCCGCCGTGCCCGACACACCCTGCGGCCCATCCAGCAGCAGCGCCAGGCCGCCGCGCTCCGCCTGGCTGCAGGTCCAGGCGATCGCCGGCACCTCCCAGCGGGCCTGCTCGCGGGCGGTGCAAGGCACCGCGGGACGCTCCAGCACGCCCGCCGCGGTGTCCGCCGCCCAGCGGCAGGCCCGCTGTTGCAGCGGCACCTCCAGCTGCAGCAGCTCATGGCGCTGGCGCCAGTGCACCCGCAGCACCAGCTCCAGCCAGGGGCTGCCCGCCAGCAGGCGCAGATCCAACCGCAACGGACTGGCCCCGCACTGCCCCCGTGCCACCAGACGTACGCACAGGGGCCCCTGCTCCACCAGCTCCAGCGCCGGCTCCCACGCCAGCGGCAGCGGGTGGTCGCGGTGATCCGCCGCCAGATCCCAGGCATCCCAGAACTCACCCCTGTCGCGCCAGCGGCGCCACTGCAGCGGTGCCGCCAGCTGGGGCTGCCCGTCGGCGCCCCAGAGCTGCTCCAACCCGTCCGCTCCCAGTTCGGCCGTCAGCAGGCCGTTGCCGATCCGCCAGCGCCCCTCCCCGAGCGACGCGCTCCACACCGGCGCCTGCACCTCCTCTGGCGGCGCGGCTGGCGCCACTGCCGGCAGCGGCCGGCGCTCCAGGGCCAGGGGTGTGAGCCCGGCCGCAGGCGGCACCTGCACCCAGCAGCCGCCTCCCGGTGCCACCTGCTGGGGCAGGGGCCGCTGCGCGAGTGTCCAGCAGCCCGCCGGCAGCCGCAGCGTCAGCGCCGCCGCCGGCAGGGGCTGCAGCCGCATCACCCACCAGGGCTGGCCGGCCGGCGAAGCCGCAGCCGCCGGCGCCCCTCGCTGCAGCCAGGCCAGCAGCAGGCGATCGCGGCGCTGCCGCGCCTCACGGCGGGCCCGGCGCCACTGTGGCTCCGCCTGCTCGAACACCTCCGCCACCGACGTTCCCGGCAGGATGTCGTGGAACTGCTGAAACAGCAGCGTGCGCCACCCGGCGCGGGCCGAGCCGGCCGCCGCCTGGCCGGCCGCACCAGCCCACAGCAGCGCCGCCGCCAGGTCGGCTTCGCGCAGCAGCCGTTCCAGGGTGCGGTTGTGGCGTTTCTGGTCGGGCCGGCTTGTGGGGCAGGCCCGGTGCAGCTCCAGGTACAGCTCGTCGCGCCACACAGGCAGCTGGGCGCGGCAGGGCTCCAGCCGTGCCAGGTAGGGGCGCACGCCGCCATGCACCTGCGGGGCAGCGGCGGGCTGCTGCTGCCACAGCGCCAGTTGCTCGTACATCTCCGCCGTCGGGCCGCCGCCGTGGTCGCCCACGCCCGGCAGCCAGAGAGCTTCCTCGTGGCCGGTGGCCCGCTGCCACTCCAGGCGGTAACGCTCCATCGCCACCGGTTCGCCGCCGGTGCCGATCGGGGCGGTCATCAGCGCCAGCACTTCGGCGCCGCAGCGCCCCCGCCAGCGGAACAGCCGGTGCGGGAAAGGATTCGTGGCATTCCAGGCCAGCTTGTGGGTGCAGAACCAGCGCACCCCGGTGGCCGCCGCCACCACCGGCAGACCGGCGCCGAAGCCGAAGCTGTCGGGCAGCCAGGCGATCGGGTGCTCCCACTCCGGGAAGGTGGCGCGGCTGTACTCCTGGCCTTCCTCGAACTGGCGCAGCAGCGACGCGGTGCCGATCAGCACGGCATCGGTTTCCACCCACGGGCCATTGAGCGGTTCCCAGCGCCCTTCCCGCATGCGGGCGCGGATCGCGGCAAATAGCTGGGGGCGGTGCTGCTCCAGCCAGGCGTAGAGCGCCGGGGTGGAATGACCGAAATGGAGGGACGGGTCGCGCTCCATCAGCGCCAGCGTCGAGCGGAAGGTGCGCTCGGCCGCCTGCCAGGTGTCCGCCACCGGCCACAACCAGGCCAGATCCAGGTGGGCATGGCCCGCCACCTGGAAACCACCCGGCGGCGCCAGCACCGCCCGGGCCCGCGCCGCCGCCGCCTCCAGGCTCAGCGCCGCCGGGTCATCGCCTGGCGCAGGGCTGGCGGGAGCCGGGCTGCCGGCCGTCTCGCGCAGGGCGGCGAGCTCCAGGGCCGTGGCCAGCAGCAGGCCGCCGGGATCGCGGCGATCGAGGGGTTCGGCCTCGATCCGGCTGTGGATCAGCGCGCCATCGTCGTGCAGCGGGCTGCGCAGCTCCAGCTCCAGCTGCAGCGGCTCTCCGCGCCACCAGCGCTCCGGCAGCCGCCAGCGGCAGGCCGCATCAAACAGATCACCGCGATGCACCGGCTGCCCATCGACGCGCAGCTCGGCCTCAGCGGCCCACCAGCTGAGCACCAACCGGGCCAGGCCCGGCGGGTCAGGCTCGCCGCGCCACGGCTCGGGACACACCAGCGTGGTCCGCAGCAGCAGCTCCTGGCCACCGCGGGGCCAGAGGATCAGGCCTCGGGCGTGCCAATCGGGCCGGCACCGCCGTCCCCAGGCCTCACCGAGGGCCACACGCCACTCCCCATCGGGGAAGCGGCGGCACCAGCGGGGGTGCAGGTCGAGGCAGGAACGTGATCGAAACGTTTCAATCCAGGGGCGAAGCTCGGGATCGAGGCCCTGCGTCATCGTTTCCGGTCGGGTGCGACCCATAGGATGATGCCGCTGCCGAAGGGTCGTTCAGGGCCCGCCTGGCGCCTGTCACTCCCTGTCACCCGCCGGACCGGACCATGCTCGCTCTCAAGATTTCGGTTTACTCGGTCGTTTTCTTCTTCATCGGCATCTTCGTCTTCGGCTTCCTGGCCAGCGATCCCAGCCGCACCCCCAGCCGCAAGGACCTCGAAGACTGAATCCCCCGGCCCAGCGCACCGCGTCCCGCTTCGGGCCGGCGCTGGGCCAGTGCTCGCCCTGCCCGACAGCGGCCTCTGACCACGGCCGTCGTGGCAGGATCAGCCGCTGATTGGGAAATCGCGTGCCCTCAGCCAACCCACTCAGCTGGGCCATTGGGGTTGCAGGCGTGCTCGTGGCCTGGTCGGGTGCTCCCAGTGTGGAGGCCCGCAACCTTCCCCCATCCCCCCAGCCCCTGGAAGCCGCCGGCGTCACGCCGGGCACAGAGTCTGCTGGGGATGAGGGCGCGCTCAGCCCCTTGGCACTCGGCGACGCGAGCGCTGCGGGCGCGGCCACCCCATCGAGCAATCCCGGCAATCCCGCCTCCCTGCCCGCCGCACCGGTGCCACCCCCGGCCGCTGGCACCGGCAACGCCAACGCCACAACCCCAGAGAGCGGCCGTCCGGATTCTTTTCCCAGCCAGGGCCAGGACCCCAGCCCGGTGCCGCTGCCCGGCGGTGGCCCAGCGGCTGATCTGGCGCCCGCACCGGCGGCCGCGGCGGCCTCCCCGCCGCCCCTGCTGCTCGACATCACCGCCGATCAGCAGGGCTTCGATCTGGTGATCAACCGCTATGTGGCCACCGGCAATGTGTCGGCCCAGATGGCGGGTGGCCGCCTGATGGCCGACCGGCTCGAATACGACACCGTGAGCCGGACCGTCTACGCCACTGGCAGCGTGCGGTTCCAGCGCGGCAACCAGTTCCTGCAGGCCAGCAAGCTGCGTTTCAACCTGATCGAAGGTCGTGGCGAGATGGAGGACGTCTACGGCGTGCTCGACCTCACCACTGCCGCTGTGGATCTCAATCCGGAGGTGCCCCCCGCCGAGCCCCTGGGCCCACCGCCATCGCTGGCCTGCCCCACCGAGCTGCCGCCGATCCCGGACTGGCACCCCTATCCCTGGGCTGCTACGGCATGGGCTGGTCAGACCACCAACGCCGGCTTCGGCGAAACCTTTGTGTTCCAGGGGTCCCTGCGCAACGACTACCTGCTGGGCGCCGGCCTGCAGCGGCGCCTGCTCCAGGCCGGACCCTTCGCCCTCGAACTCGATCTCAACCTGCTGGGGCACAAGGCCGCCGCTGAGAACAGTGCCGGCATCGCCGCCCAGAGCTTCGGGGAAATCACCGCCGGCATCGGGCTGCGGGCCTGGCTGCAGCCCTGGCTCAGCCTGGGCATCGTGCAGGGGGTGAGCCTCAACACCAGCTTGAGCAACTTCGAATGCGGCACCCGCGAGGATTGCGCGCAGTTTCTCAACTATCTCGCCTTCGAGGTGGAAGGGGCGTTCTCGCCGCAGTGGTCGGTGGTGGGCCGGATTCATCACCGCTCGGGCGCCTTCGGGGTCTACAGCGGTGTACGGGAAGGAAGCAACGCCTACCTGATCGGGCTCCGGCACCGCTTCGGCAACCCGCCGGCCCGCACGGCGAACCCGCAGGCTGAGCTGCTGCCGCCCAAGGGCTGCCCCAACCGCGGCGCCGAGCCGCCCGAGCGGCCCCGCTCCCTGGCCGAAGCGCTGGAGCAGGTCGCGATGGGCGGCACCGCCCCCGCCGAGCCCCAGCCCCCTGCCCGGCCCCCGGCCGGCACCGGTGCCGGTGCTGCGAACGGCACTGGCACTGGCACCAACGCGGGTACCACCAGCGCCGACCAGACGCCTGAGCGGCCCAGCTTCCGCGCCCTGCGCGCCCAGGAGGCGGAACGCCGCAAGGCGATCGCCGCCCTCACCGATCAACGCATCAGCGATCTGCAGGTGCGCGCCGGCCTGGCCTCCGAGCGCCGCTTCGGCGTTCCAGGCGGCGGCAACGCCAATACCGATGACGGGGATAACACCAACAACGACTTCGGGCCCGCCAGGCCGCCCCAGGTGCGGCAGCTGGAGAGCAACCGCAACCCGAAACTGGTGGACGGCACCCTCACCCGGCTGCGCTTTCAAGCCGCCCGCGCCGTGCTCACCGCCGAAGGCTGGCGGGCCGATCGGGCCAGCTTCACCAACGATCCATTCACGCCCGCCCAGTCGTGGATGGACGCCGACGACGTGCTGGCCGTGCAGGACAAGAACGGCGACACGGTGATCACCTCCCGTCGCAACCGGCTGATCCTGGAAGATCGCCTGCCGATCAATGTCACCAGCCGCACCCGCATCCGCAAGGAGCAGGAGGTGCAGAACCGCTGGGTGCTGGGCGTCGACAACGAAGACCGCGACGGCTTCTACGTGGGCCGCCGCCTCAAGCCGATCGGCATCGGCCAGCGCGGCACCCTGCAACTCGAGCCCCAGTTCCTGCTGCAGCGGGCCTACGAGGGCACCACCAGCAGCTATCCACTGCCCGGACAATCCGCCGGAGCGGATCCTCAGTCGCAACCGAGCACCCTCGGCGATCTGTTCGGCCTTGAAGCGCGCCTGCAGGCGCCGCTGTTCGGCTTCGACGCCGACCTCAACCTCGACATCTCCACCTTCGAACCCGCCAACTTCGCCAACGGCACCCGGAGCTGGGGCGAACTGGTGCGCCCACTCAAGTTGCCGCTGCTGGGCAAAGTGAAGTCGCGCATCTTCGGCGCCTATCGCTTCCGCATCTGGAACGGCACGCTCGGCGAGCAGGACGTCTATTCCGCCTACGGCACCTCGATCGAACAGCGTGGCGAGCTGCCGCCTGTTGGCAACTTCAGCAACAGCTACTTCTGGCGGCT